>NZ_JBSFPS010000120.1:0-28164 GCF_053588315.1 Streptosporangium sp. NPDC003464
CCCCGCGCGGGACGCGCGGGGCCCTGGGCCGAGATGCGGGATCAGGCGTGCTGGCGGGCCTCGATGGCCTGCTTGTAGAGGCGGCCGGCCCGGTAGGAGGAGCGGACCAGCGGGCCGGACAGGACTCCGGCGAAACCGATGGCCTCGGCCTCCTTCTGGAGCTCCACGAACTCCTCGGGCTTCACCCAGCGCTCCACCGGGTGGTGGCGCGGGGTGGGACGCAGGTACTGGGTCACGGTCAGCAGGTCGCAGCCGGCCTCGTGGAGGTCGCGCATGGCCTGGACGACCTCCTCGCGGTCCTCGCCCATGCCGAGGATCAGGTTGGACTTGGTCACCAGCCCGGCCTCGCGGGCCTTGGTGATCACTCCCAGGGACCGCTCGTAACGGAACGCGGGGCGGATGCGCTTGAAGATCCGCGGCACGGTCTCGATGTTGTGCGCGAAGACCTCGGGCCTGGCGGAGAAGACCTCCTCGAGCTGGCCCTGGTCGCCGTTGAAGTCGGGCACCAGCAGCTCGACGCCGCAGCCCGGCAGCAGCGCGTGGATCTGCCTGGCGGTCTCGGCGTACAGCCACGCGCCGCCGTCGGGCAGGTCGTCACGGGCGACCCCGGTCACGGTCGCGTAGTTGAGGCCCATCTGCTGGACCGACTCGGCCACCCGCCGTGGCTCGTCGGTGTCGTACTCCTTGGGCTTGCCGGTGTCGATCTGGCAGAAGTCGCATCGCCTGGTGCACTGGTCGCCGCCGATGAGGAAGGTTGCCTCACGGTCCTCCCAGCACTCCGAGATGTTGGGACACCCGGCCTCCTGGCAGACGGTGTGCAGACCCTCGCGTTTGACCAGTGCTCGCAGCTCGGTGTGGTTGGGACCGGTCCTGAACTTGGTCTTGATCCACTCGGGCTTCTTCTCGATGGGGGTCTCGGCGTTGCGGACCTCCAGACGGAGGAGCTTTCGGCCTTCCGGAGCAACGGTCATGCGACCTCCTTCGTCGGTCGCGGGACCGAGGTGCTGTTTCTATTCGCTCGCTCGCTACGCTCGCTCACCGCCCCAGCTTATGTCCCGCCGGAGAATGGCCATACATGAGGGGGCGGCGCTCCGGACCGGCCCGGTCCCGCGCCTGGTCCGGCCGTCGAGCGCCCCGCCGCCAGGAGCGGACGGCCCCGTCCGGGCCGCCGGGCCGTACGGCGTGCCGCCCCGGACCGCAGGGCCTGCCCCCGGCCGGTCACCGCGCGGGGCTCAGCGCCGGAAGAGCTCCTCCTCCGGCAGCTCGAAGGCCCGCGCGCCGAGCGCCTCGGCCAGGTGCTTCTCGGCGTAGGGCATGACCTCGTCGACCACGATCCGGCGGCCGGTCTCGGCCGACAGTGAGGAGACCCCGGCGTCGCTGATCCCGCACGGGACGATCCGGTTGTACCAGCTCGGGTCGTTGGAGCAGTTGAGCGAGAATCCGTGCATCGTGACGCCCCCGGCGACCCTGATGCCGATCGCGCCGACCTTCCGGTCGGGCAGGCCGTGCGAGGGGTCACCGGCCACCCAGACGCCGCTGCGCCCCTCCACCCGGCCGGCCTGCACCCCGAAGTCGGCGCAGACGTGGATGAGCGTCTCCTCCAGCAGCCGGACATAGGAGATCACGTCCAGCGGCTCGCCGAGCCTGACGATCGGATAGCCCACCAGCTGCCCGGGACCGTGCCAGGTGATCCGGCCACCCCGGTCCACGTCGATGACCGGGGTGCCGTCCGCGGGCCGTTCGTTCGGGGCGGTGCGCTTGCCGGCCGTGTAGACCGGCGCGTGTTCGAGCAGCAGGCAGGTGTCGGGGACCTCACCGGCCACCCGGCGGGCATGGATCCGCCGCTGGAGATCCCATGCCTGCTCGTAGGGGAAGTCAACGCCGAGACGGACGATCGCCAGGTCACTCACGCATCAAGAGTAGTTGACCCGCCCTTGGTCATGACGTGAGAAGCCGAGGCTCGATGCGGAACTCCTTGACCCCGTTGGCCCCGTCGTGCTCCACCCGGTAGGCGTAGCCCTCCGGATCCACGCTGACGGCCTGGATGAACTCGGTGCCCACGTAGTGCAGGGCGACGCCCTCGTCGGCGGCGTAGCCGCCGGGCAGCTCGCCCGAGGCCACCGCCTCGTGCAGCAGCCTGCGGCGCTGCGGGTCGGAGTTGTAGTGGACGCCGCACGAGTGGGGGAGCAGGCCGAGACCGTCGGCCCACGTCCGCAGCGTCGGCCCGAAGGAGTCGGTGTTGCCGCCCACGTGCCAGCACAGCGCCCCCGCGCTCTGCCCGGACAGCACCACGCCCGACCGCCACGCCTCCTCGAACGCCTCGTCCAGGCCGTGCAGCCGCCACAGCGCCGCCAGGTTGGCCACGCTGCCGCCGCTGACGTAGATGACGTCCTGGTTCAGGATCCACTCGCGCGGGTCCTCGACGTTGGGCATCGGGAACACGGTCAGGTGGCTGACCTCGACGTCCCAGTCGCGGAAGGCGCCGTACATCTTCAGCAGCCAGTCGGAGTCGTCGCCCAGGGCGGTGGCGAGCAGGCCCAGCTTGGGCCGGTCCTGGCCGGTCAGGTCAAGGGCGTATCGCAGCAGCGCGCTGGCCTCGATGAATCCGTGGCGCGCGGACGGGCGGAACGAGCCGCCCCCGATGGCGAGGATGTGGGACTGCCCGGACCTGCCCATATGTGATCTCTCCAATGGCTTCAGCGGAAACAGGGACCCTAGATTACGGCGGCGAGTGCCTCGTTGAGACCCGTATGCCGGAACGCATGGCCCGCCTCCAGCAGGCGCCGGGGGATCACCCGCTGCCCCGTCAGCACCCCCTCCCCGGCGAACTCCCCGAGGGCCGTGCGCAGCAGGAAGCCGGGTACGGCCAGCGGCATGGTGGGCCGGTGCACGGCCTCCCCGAGAGCCCTGGTGAACTCCGCGTTGGTGACCGGCTCCGGCGCGGTCAGGTTCACCGGGCCCGAGATCTCCGGATCCTTCAGGACGTGCCGCACGGCACCGACCCAGTCGTCGATCGAGATCCACGACCAGTACTGTCCCCCCGACCCCAGGGGCGCCCCCAGCCCCAGCTTGAAGATCGGCAGGATCCTGGCCAGCATGCCGCCGTCGCCGCTCAGCACCAGTCCGGTGCGGAGCAGCGCCACCCGGACTCCGGCCTCCCGGGCGGGCGCCGTCTCGGCCTCCCACGGGACCACGACCTCCTGGGCGAGGAACCCGCTGCCCGGCGGCGCCGTCTCGTCCACCTCGCGGTCCCCGGTGTCGCCGTAGAAGCCGATCGCCGAGCCGGACAGCAGCGTCGGCGGCCTGGCCGCCAGCCCGCCCAGCGCCGTCACCAGCGTCCTGGTCCCCTCGACCCGGCTGCGGACCACCTCGCGCTTGACGTTGTCGCTCCAGCGCCGGTCGCCGATCCCCGCCCCGGCGAGATGGACCACGGCCTCCGCGCCCTCCAGGGCCGCCGGGTCTATGAGCCCCTTCGCCGGGTTCCAGAACGACTCGTCGGCGCCCTGCGGCGCCCGCCGCACCAGACGGACCACCCGGACGCCGTCGGCCCGCAGAGCCCTGACCAGAGCCGATCCCAGCAGGCCCGAGGACCCGGTCACGATGATCGTCATATCGTCCAATCTAGTCGACCTCCCCTGGGATCTTCGGGAGCCCGGCGGTCGGCGGATTCACCGGGTGCGGACCCGGCGGGCGAAGACCGGACCGGGCAAGCCGCGGCCTGGACAAGTCACGGCCGGAGAGGTCGTGGCCGGGAGAGGGCACGGCCGGAAAAGGACCGGGCCGGCCCGCGGATGCGGACCGGCCCGGTGGGACGAGAACGGGGACTAGGCGTTGAGACCCAGCTGGTTCTCGAAGCGGCCCTCCTCGAGACGGCGCTTGATCGTCGTCAGGAAGCGGGCGGCGTCGGCGCCGTCGACCAGGCGGTGGTCGTAGCTGAGTGCGAGGTAGACCATCGAGCGGACGGCGATGACCTCGCCCTCGGCGGTGTCCAGGACGACCGGGCGCTTGACGACCGCGCCGGTGCCCAGCATGCCGACCTGCGGCTGGTTGAGGATCGGCGTGTCGAACAGCGCGCCACGGCTGCCGGTGTTGGTCAGCGTGAACGTGCCGCCGCCGAGCTCGTCCGGGCTCACCTTGTTGGTGCGGGTGCGCTCGGCCAGGTCGGCGATCTTACGGGCGAGGCCGGCGATGTTGAGGTCGCCCGCGTCCTTGATCACCGGGACGATCAGGCCACGCTCGGTGTCGGTCGCGAAGGCCAGGTGCTCGGCGTCGAAGTAGGTGACCTCGTTGGTCTCGCTGTTGATCGTGGCGTTCAGCTTCGGGTGCTGCTTGAGCGCCTCGATCGTGGCCAGGGCGAAGAACGGCATGAACGAGAGCTTGACGCCCTCGCGCCGCTGGAACTCGGCCTTCGCGCGGTCGCGGAGCTTCGCGATCTTGGTGACGTCGACCTCGACCACGGTGGTGAGCTGGGCCGAGACCTGCAGCGACTCGACCATGCGCTTGGCGATGGTCTGACGCAGGCGCGACATCTTCTCGGTACGGCCACGCAGCGTGGTGTCCACCGCGACCGGCTCGGGGGCCGGGGCGGCGGCCTGCGGGGCGGCGGCCGGAGCGGCGGCCTGCGGGGCCGGAGCCTGGGCGGCGGCCTGCTCGCGCTGGTTGCGGGCGGCCTCGAGCACGTCCTGCTTGCGGATGCGGCCGCCGACGCCGGTGCCGTTCAGCGTGTCGAGGTCGACGTTGTGCTCGCCGGCGAGCTTGCGGACCAGCGGGGTGACGTACGGGCTGTCACCGGAGGCGGGAGCGGCCTGCGGGGCCGGAGCGGCCGCCTGGGGAGCCGGGGCCGGGGCCGGGGCGGGAGCGGCGGCCTGCGGGGCCGGGGCCGGGGCCGGAGCGGGGGCCGGGGCCGGAGCGGGGGCCGGAGCCGGAGCCGGAGCGGCCGCCTGCGGGGCGGGCTGCGGGATCGAGGAGATCGGCTGGGCCGGGGCGGGCTCGGGCTCCGGAGCGGCGGCCGGAGCGGGGGCGGCCTCCTGGGCCGGGGCGGCGCCCGCGGAGCCGTTCTCGTCGATGACGGCCAGCTCGGCGCCGACCTCGACGGTCTCGTCCTCGGCCACGACGATCTTGGTGAGGATGCCCGCCGTCGGCGACGGGATCTCGGTGTCGACCTTGTCGGTGGAGACTTCGAGGAGCGGCTCGTCGGCCTCGACGCGCTCGCCCTCCTTCTTCAGCCAACGGGTGACGGTGCCCTCGGTGACGCTCTCGCCGAGCTGGGGCATCTGTACGGACTTCGGCATTGGGTGTCTTCTCTCGTGTTCCGAGTGAGGGCTCGTGGTTAGTTGTGGACGTGCAGCGGCTTGCCGGCCAGGGCCAGCATGGCCTCGCCGACGGCCTCGGACTGGGTCGGGTGCGCGTGGATGAGCTGAGCGACCTCGGAGGGCAGCGCCTCCCAGTTGTAGATCAGCTGGCTCTCGGTCACGAGCTCGCCGATACGGCGGCCGACCATGTGCACACCGAGCACGGGGCCGTCCTTCTCGGCGACGACCTTGACCGCGCCCTGCGTCTGCAGGATCTGGCTCTTGGGGTTGCCGGCGAGGTCGTAGGTGAACTCGACGACCTCGTGGCCACGCTCGCGGGCCTGGGCCGAGGTGATGCCGACCGAGGCGACCTCGGGGTCGGAGTAGGTGATCCGCGGCACGCCGTCGTAGTCGATCGGCACCGGGTTGAGCCCGGCGATGTGCTCGGCCACCAGGATGCCCTCGGCGAAGCCCGCGTGGGCGAGCTGCAGGGTCGGGATCAGGTCACCGACCGCGTACACGCCCGGCACGCTGGTCTGGCAGAACTCGTTGACGGTGACGGTGCCGCGCTCGACCGCGATGCCCGCCTCCTCGAAGCCCATGCCCGAGGAGACGGCGCCGCGGCCGACGGCGACGAGCAGCAGCTCGGCGTCGAGGGTCTTGCCGTTGGCGAGCGTGACGACCACGCCCGTGTCGGTGGTCTTGACGCCCTCGAAGAAGACGCCCAGCTCCTGCTTGATGCCGCGGCGGCGGAAGGCGCGCTCCAGCAGCTTGGAGCTGGACTCCTCCTCCAGCGGGAGCAGGTGCGGCAGGGCCTCGACGATCGTCACCTCGGCGCCGAAGGAACGCCACACGCTGGCGAACTCCACGCCGATGACGCCGCCGCCCAGGACGATCACCGAGGTGGGCACCCGGTCGAGCTTGAGCGCGTGCTCGCTGGTGATGACCCGCTCGCCGTCGATGTCCAGGCCGGGCAGCGACCGGGGGGCCGAGCCCGTCGCCAGCACGATGTTGCGGCCCTCGTAGACCTCGGAGCCGACGGCGACCCGGTTCGGGCCGGCGAGGCGGCCCTCACCCTCGATGATCGTGATGCCCTTGCTCTTGAGCAGGCCCTGGACGCCCTTCCAGGCGCGGGTGACGATCTTGTCCTTGAACGCGTGGACGCCGTCCATGTCGATGCCCTCGAAGCGGGCCTTGACGCCGAACGCCGCGCTCTCCCGGGTCTCGTCGGCCACTTCCGCCGAGTGCAGAAGGGTCTTGGTGGGGATGCATCCCCGGTGCAGGCATGTGCCGCCGATCTTGTCCTTCTCGATCAGCGCGACCGTCTTGCCCAGCTCGGCCGCCCGCAGGGCACAGGCATACCCACCGCTACCGCCACCCAGGACGACGATGTCGTAGGGGCCGCTGCCATCAGCCACAGGAAAGCTCCTTGTTCGGATTCGATTACCGTCTTCACGGTCGCGCCCGCTCCGTGCCCTGGCTGGTTCGGCGGAAACTGATCCGCGTCCACGCCTCCCCCTCGGGCACGGCTCGCCGCATCGCCGGGGCCTCGCTCTTGGCCTGGCCCCGACAACCGCATCTTTTCATTTGTCTACGTCGGCTGTGACCCGCTTGCGCGGCGCCGCTAGCCCGCGTAGCGCTCGGCGAGGCCGACGAGGGTCCGGGTGATCGCCCCGGTGCCGCCCTTCGGCGTGTAGCCGTGGGGCTCGCCCTTGTTGAAGGCCGGGCCCGCCATGTCGATGTGTGCCCAACGGACTCCGTCCGGCACGAATTCCCGCAGGAAGATGGCCGCCGTCAGCATCCCGCCGAAGCGCTCGGGGTGCAGGTTGGCGATGTCGGCGACGGGGGAGTCGAGCCCCTTCCGGAGCTCCTCCGGCAGGGGCATGCCCCATGCGGCCTCGCCCTGCTCGGCGGCGGTCCGGACGATCTCCTCGCGGAGCTCGTCGTCGTTGGACATGACGCCGGCCGTACGCCAGCCGAGCGCGATGATCTGCGCCCCGGTGAGCGTGGCGACGTCCACGATCAGGTCGGGGCTGTCCTGCCCGGCGCGGGCGATGCCGTCGATCAGGACCAGGCGGCCCTCGGCGTCGGTGTCGAGGACCTCCACGGTCTTGCCCGCGTAGCTGGTGAAGACGTCGGAGGGGCGCTGGGCGCTGCCGCTCGGCATGTTCTCGGCCAGGCACAGGTAGCCGACGGCGTTGACCTTCAGCCCCAGCTTGGCGATCGCGACGAGCGCGCCGAAGACCGCGCCCGCGCCGCTCATGTCGGACTTCATCCAGTCCATCGAGGCCGACGGCTTGAGCGACAGGCCGCCCGAGTCGAACGTGATGCCCTTGCCGACGAACGCGACCGTCTTGGCGGCCTCCGGGTGGCTGTAGGCGAGGCGGACCAGGCGGGGCGGGTTGACCGAGCCCTGGCCGACGGCGACGATGCCGCCGTAGCCCTCCTCTTTGAGGGCCTTGTCGTCCAGGATCTCCACCGAGAGTCCGGCCTCCGAGCCGGTCTGCTCGGCGATCTCGGCGAAGCGGGCCGGCCACAGGTCCGAGGGCGGGGTGTTGACCAGGTCGCGGACCAGGGAGACCGACTCGGCCACGGTGGCGGCGCGCTCGACCGCGGCCTGGGCGCCGTCGGCGCCGCTCAGCACGGTCAGCTCGGCCACCGGGGCGGTCTGCTCGCCGGTGGTCCGGTAGGTGGTGAAGGAGTAGGTGCCGAGCAGGCCGCCCAGGGCGACGGCCCCGGCCCGCTCCGCGTCGGCGGCCGGCAGCGCGAGCGCGACGCGGGAGGTCCCCGCGAGGGCACGGGTGGCGGCGCCGGCGGCGCGGCGCAGGGACTCGGTGTCGTAGTCGCCCTCGGGAGCGTCACCGAGGCCGACGACGGTCAGGAGCGGGGCGGCCAGCGCGCCGAAGGTCGGAAGCTTGGCGATCTCGCCCGGCCTGCCCTTGACGCCCATCGAGACGAGTGTCGCGGCGAGCCTGCCGCCGAGCGCCTCGTCCACCTTCTCGGCCCCCGGAGCGGGCCGCGGGCCGTCCGGACCGGTATGGACGCCGACGACCAGGGCATCGGTATCAAACGAGACAGCGTTGTCAGTTGAGTTCAGCCGCACAGTGGTCACGTCGCCCGATGCTAGTCGGGCTTGCGCAGTACGCATAAACGAGGGTTCGTCCTACGAATCACCGGGCCGGATGGTGCCAGTGCGATTAGCATCATCCGAGCTGATGGTGCTAATGTCGCTATCACTATGCTGCTCACCTTGGATCTGAACGACCCCCGGCCCCTGCACGGACAGGTGGCCGAGGCGATCCGGCGTGCCGTCGCGGAGGGCTCCTACGCGCCCGGAGACCGGCTCCCGCCGGCCCGTGACCTGGCCGAGGCGCTGGGCATCAACGCCAACACCGTGCTGCGCGCCCTGCGCGACCTGCGCGACGAGGGGCTGCTGGAGTTCCGCCGCGGGCGCGGCGTGAGCGTGCTCAGCCGCCCCGATCCCCGCAGCGTGCTGGAGGGCAAGCTCCGGTCGCTGCTCGCCGAGGCAGGCCAGTACGGCTACCGGAGCGACGACGTCATCGATCTGATCAGGGAGATCTCGTGACCGGGCCGGGCGCCCGGCCACTGGAAGAAGGAGACGACGACATGGGTCTGCGAAGCAGGTTCGTCCGGACGGCCGCCGGCTGGGTGGTGCTGGTGGCCGCCGCGCCGGCCGCGGTGGCCCTGGCGCTGCGCGACCGGCTCCCCGACCCGATGGCCGTCCACTGGGGCCCCTCGGGCGCCCCCGACGGGTCGGCGCCGCTCACCGTCGCGCTGGCCGCCGTGGTGGTGACGTGGCTGCTGGTCGGGTGTGGCGTATGCGTCGCCGCCGCTCTCAAGCCCCGGGCGCTGCGCCGCCGCGCGGGCCGGATGGGGTTCGGGGCGGTGCTGGGCGGAGGCGGCCTGGCCTGCCTGGCGCTCCAGCTCGCCACCGTGTCGGCCAACCTCGACGCGCCCGACTGGCGGCGGGCGGGCGGCCTGTCCCTCGCCGCGCTGCTGGTCCCCGCGGGACTGGCCCTGGGCGGCTGGCTGGGCGCGCTCGCCGCCCGCCCGGGTCCCGACGAGGTCCCCCTCCGCGGCTGCACCGACGCCGACCTGCTGGAGCTGCGCCCCGGCCAGCGCGCGGTCTGGGTCTCCTCCGCCCGCAACGGCTGGCTGCTGGCCATCGGGGCCTCCCTCACCGCCGCCGGGGCGGGCCTGCTGGTGGCCGCGGCCTTCGGCGGGGAGACCGGCCCGTGGCCCCTCCTCGTGGTCATGGTCGTCGCGGGTCTCCTCGCCGTGGCGCTCAGCTCGGTGCGGGTGCGGGTCGCCGAAGACGGTCTCCAGGTCTCCTATGGCCCGCTGCGCCTGCCCCGCAGGCACGTCCCGCTCGCCGGGCTCGACCGGGCCTGGGCGGAGGAGCGCTTCCCCCGTGAGGTGGGCGGCTGGGGCGTCCGGGGCCTGCCCGGCGCCGCGACGGTCATGCTCCGGGGCGGAGACTGCCTCGTCGTGCGCTACGCCTCCGGCGGCCAGCTCGCCGTCTCGGTCGACGACGCCGAGCGCGGTGCCGCCCTCCTCAACACCCTCGTCCTGCAGGCCGCCCGCTGACCCGGGCCCTGCCCACGTCCGATCCGCGCCCGTCCGCGGAGATCCCCCCCGAAGGTGGTGTCATGCCCCGCCGTCCGACCGGCCTCTGGCTGTTCCTGCTCACCGCGTACGGCCTGTCCTGGCTGTCGGCCCTCCCCATCTGGCTGACCGGCGCGTCCCTCGCCTCTCCCCTGGTCATGGTGGTGGGCGTCGCGATGATGTTCACACCGGCGCTCGGCGTCCTGGCCGTCTGGCTGTACGGCCGGCGGCGCGCGGAGCCCGGGACCACCTGGCGCGAATGGGCCGGGCGGACGGGGCTGACGCTGGGCGAGCGCCGGGGCCGCACGCTCGCGCTCACCGCGCTGGCCTGGCTCGGCACCCCGCTGCTGGTCGTCGCGGCGATCGCGCTCAGCGCCGCCGCCGGGCTGCTCGCCGTGGACCTCGACGGGTTCAGCCTGTTCCGCCAGGGCATGGCCGAGGCCGGCGGGGGCCGCGCACCCCGGGTGGCCCCCGAGACGCTGGCCGTCGTGCAGATCGCGTCGGCGTTCCTGGTCGCCCCGCTGATCAACTCGGTCGCCGCGTTCGGCGAGGAGTGGGGGTGGCGCGGCTGGCTGCTGCCGCGGCTGATGCCGCTGGGCACCTGGCGCGCGCTGCTGGCCTCCGGGGTGATCTGGGGCGCCTGGCACGCCCCGCTCACCCTGCGCGGCTACAACTATCCCGAGCTCGGCGCGTGGGCGGCGCCCATGTTCGTCATCTTCTGCGTGGTCTACGGAGCCGTGCTCGGCTGGCTCCGCCTCCGCTCCGGGAGCATCTGGCCCGCGGTCGTCGGCCACGGCGCGCTCAACGCGTCGGCGAGCCTCATCCTGCTCGTCGGCGACGCGGCCGACCCGCCCGACCTCGCCGTCGCCGGGATCACCGGGCTGGTCGGATCGGCGCTGCTGGCCGTGATCGCCGCCGTGCTGTTCACCCGCTGGCCGGTCGGGCGGGTCGGCCGCGTCGCCGACTGAGGCCGGTCGGGCGCCCGCCCAGGTCGGGGGCCGAGGCCGGGTCAGCCCACGACCACCGCGCACACGACGAGAGCGGTGGCGACGGCGGTCTCGACGAGCGCGCCGAGCACGTCCCCGGTGATCCCGCCCAGCCGCCGCACGGCCCTGCGCCGCAGGGCCCAGGCGGCCACCAGCCCGGCGAGGACGGCCAGGGCGGGTCCCCAGGAAGGCGACGGGACCGGAGGACAGGGGCCGGCGGCCGTCCAGCCGGAGAGCCCGGAGAGCCCGGACGGCGCCATGATTCCTCCGGTGGTCTCGCAGGCGCTGCATGTCCCGCTCTCGTAGGAGAGCGCGCCGTCGGGCACCAGGGCCGGGAGGGGTGATCCGAAGGCGCCGGCGGACGGCAGGAACGTCAGGGCCGCCAGCGCGGCGAGCATGAGCGCCGTCACGGCCAGCGCGGGGCCCCGCCGTACGGTGCCCGCGACCATCGCGCCGAGCCCGCCCGGCCGGGCGGAGGGCACACCCGCCCGGCAGGCCCAGGTGAGCGCCAGCCTCCCCGCCACGCAGGCCGTGACCAGCGCGACCGGGCCCGCCCCCGTGGCGGCGACCTCCGACAGCGCCGCCACCTGGACCAGCATGGTGAGCACCAGCGTCACGACGCCGAACGGGCCGATGTCGGACCGCTTCATGATGTCCAGCGCCTGCTCGGCCGGCCTGCCGCTGCCCAGCCCGTCGGCCAGGTCGGCCAGCCCGTCCAGGTGCAGCCCCCGGGTGAGCAGCGCCACGGCCGCCACGGCCAGCACCGACGCCGGCAGCGGGGTGATCCCCAGCCACAGCGCCGCGACGAGCACGGCCCCGCCGGCGGCGCCGAGCAGCACCCCCACGAGCGGGGCGAGCGTCATCGCGATCCCCCCGGCCCTGCGGTCGACCACCCCCGGCCGGACCGGGAACACGCTCAACGTGCCGATCGCGAGGCGGACCCCGTCGGCGAACGTGGACGGCCTCTCCGGAGGCGGAGTTCCAGACACGGTCGACGATCGTAGCCCGGGGGATCCCCCGGGCCGCGGCCCATCCGGCCGGGACCTCCGGACCGGTCGGTCTGGCGGGGGATCGGTCAGAGGTGCGGTCAGACGGGCAGGGGGAGGAGGCGGCCGGCCACCACCAGGGCGACGTCCTCGGATTCGAGGGCCAGCCGCTGGTTCAGGCGGCCGAGCGCGTCGCGGAACATCCGGCCGCTGGAGGTGGCGGGCACCACGCCGAGCCCGACTTCGTCGGAGACCGCCACGACCTGGACGCGGGCCTGCCGCCAGGCGTCGACCAGCTCGTCGCATCGGGCCGTGACCGCGTCCCGGCCGTCCCCGCCCGACCAGGCGCCGCACTCGTCGAAGACCGCGGCGACCCAGGTGCCGAGCCCGTCGATCAGCATCGGGACCTCGGCGGTCCGTAGCAGCCCGGCCAGGTCGGTGGTCTCGGCCGTGCCCCAGTGGGCCGGCCGGCGGTCCCGGTGCGCCCGGACCCGGCGGGCCCATTCGGCGTCGTCTCCGCCGGACGGCCCGGTCGCGACGTAGAGGACCTCGGGCTCGCCGGCCAGCCGGAGCTCGGCCTCGGCCGATTTCCCCGAGCGCGTCCCGCCCAGGAGCAGGGTCCGTCGCGGCCGGGG
Organism: Streptosporangium sp. NPDC003464; assembly: GCF_053588315.1. Taxonomy (NCBI): domain Bacteria; kingdom Bacillati; phylum Actinomycetota; class Actinomycetes; order Streptosporangiales; family Streptosporangiaceae; genus Streptosporangium; species Streptosporangium sp. NPDC003464. The sequence goes on from NZ_JBSFPS010000120.1 coordinate 12,525, forward strand.
CGGCCGGTGGGGGACGGGTCCGCCGAGGTCGAGGACCGTCCCGTCGGGGACGGCCCGCACCCCCCACAGCTCGGCCCGCCGGGCCAGCTCCGCCTCCGTCGGCACCCGGTGGCCGACGTCCACGGCCACGACCTGGGTCCGCCCGCCGATCACGCCCCGGCGGCGCAGGTCCCCCAGCCGTTCCGGCCGCTCCAGCACGTCGATCAGCACCAGATCGCAGGCGGGCTCGCCGTCCGCGCGCGCCGGGCGCCGCGGCTCGCCGTGCTCGCCGTACTCGTCCGGCGTCCCGGACCGGTCCGGGGGAGGGCCGGGGAGCGGGGCGGCGTAGAGGATCCGGTGCCCGCCGGGGGTGGTCAGGGTGAGGCCGTCCGGGCCGGTGGAGACCCGGTGGCCGGGCGGGAGCGGGCCGGTGGGCGGGAGCAGTACGGGACCGGCGAGGGCGACTTCGGTGGGACGGCGATGACCGGGGGGCAGACGCGCGCAGGAGGCGCACCCGCAGCCCGGGACGGGCCAGCCACCGGCCGCCGCCGTGCCGGAGATCAGGACCTTCACCGCCTCAGCGTACGGGTGGCGCCGTCTTCCGAGGGGCCGGGCGCCGTCCGGAGGCCGGGCGCGACGGTCCGCGCGCCACGGCCGCGGGGGTGGCCGATGTAGGGTTCGCTGAGCTGGCGGCGGCACCGGGAAAAGCCCGCGAAGAGGAGCGTGTGACATGGCTTGGCACTGGCGTTACGAAAACGCGGACGGCGGCGTGGTGACCGAGGGGGTCGCACCGTCCGAAACGTTCCCGAGTCAGGCGGATGCGGAGTCATGGCTTGGTGAGAGCTGGCGTGAGCTGCTGGAATCCGGGGTCGAAAAGGTCACCCTGTTTGAGGACGACCGGATTGAATACGAGAAAATGTCGTTGCGCGCCGAGTGAATGAGAAACCCCCCGGCGCTCCATTCCGCAATGGAGCGCCGGGGGGTTTCCGTCTGTCGCGGTGACTACAGGCAAGCGCCGCCACGGTGACGACGGGCGCCGCCACGGTGACGACGAGCGCCGTCGCGGTGACTACGGGCGCTTCTGGGGGCTGACGGTCTTGGCCGGGTCGCGCTCGACGACCGGGCCGAGGACATCGTCGATCTTCTTCAGCACCTCGTCGTCCAGCTTCACACCGGACGCCTTGACGTTGTCGCGGACCTGCTCCGGCTTGGTCGCCCCGATGATGGCCGAGGCCACGTTCGGGTTCTGCAGCACCCACGCCACGGCGAGCTGGGCCATGCTGAGCCCCAGGTCCGCGGCGATCGGCTTCAGGTCCTGGACGCGGGTGAGGACGTCGTCGCCCATGAGCCCGGAGATGAAGCCGCCGCCGGACGGGTCGGTGGCCCGGGAACCGGCGGGCGGCGGCTGGCCCGGCAGGTATTTGCCGGTGAGCACGCCCTGGGCGATCGGGGACCAGACGATCTGGCTGAGGCCCTCCTTCTCCGACAGCGGCACGACCTCGGCCTCGATGACCCGCCACAGCATCGAGTACTGGGGCTGGTTGGAGACCAGGCGGTCGAAGCCCATCTCGTCGGCGATCTTCAGGGCCCGGGAGATCTGGTCGGCGGTCCACTCGCTGACGCCGACGTAGAGGACCTTGCCCTGCCGTACGAGGTCGTCGAAGGTCTTGAGGGTCTCCTCGAGCGGGGTCTCGTTGTCGAAGCGGTGGGCCTGGTAGAGGTCGACGTAGTCGGTCTGCAGGCGGCGCAGCGAGCCGTGGATGGACTCGGTGACGTGCTTGCGGGAGAGACCACGGTCGTTGGGGCCCTTGCCGGTGGGCCAGTAGACCTTGGTGAAGATCTCCAGGGACTCGCGGCGCACCCCCTTCAGCGCGCGGCCGAGCACCTCCTCCGCCTTGGTGCCCGCGTACACGTCGGCGGTGTCGAAAGTGGTGATCCCCTCGTCGAGCGCCGCCCGCACGCATTCCCGGGCGGCGTCCTCCTCGACCTGGGAACCATGAGTGATCCAGTTGCCGTAGCTGATCTCACTGACCATGAGGCCGCTACGGCCAAGGTGGCGGAATTCCATGGCTCCGACCCTAGTAGGTGTCATACGGGCGACCGATTCGGGATACTCTGCCCGGCGTGTTGCGGTTGATCACTTCTAGATGGGTACGGCTGGCACTCGTGGCCGCCGTGGCCGCGGCGATCGTCGTGGCGGTCCTGCGCCTGCGCCGCCGCCCGGCCGCCTCCGGCGCCGCCCTCCGCGCCGAGCCCGCGGCCGTCCCCCGGCCCGAGCCCGGCCCGGCCCCCGCAGCGCAGTGGCCCCCGGCCCCGATCCTGGGCACCCCCACCGCCCGCGACCTGGACCGTTACGCCACCAGGGCCTACATACCCCGCTTCCTCGCCGTGGCGCCTCCGGCGCGCGAGCCTCTGGATCACGCCACCCGCCGCCGTCTGGTCCGCTGGGGCGCCGCCGCGGCCGCGCTCTGCCTGCTGGTCTTCGCCTCCCAGGCACTGGAGAACGCGACCTTCTCCAAGGGGACGACGGCCACGGAGGCCACCGGGGAGGTCCGGTTCGAGGACCCCTCCGACCCCGCGGCCGGCTCCTGCTACCCGGGCTGGGCGCCGCCCACCACGGTGCCGGGCACCCGCGCCGTCGAGCTCTGCCCGGAGGACGGCGACGGGGGCGTGTCCGAGGACTGGTCGCAGGTGGACGCGTCCTCCCCGGACGCCACCCCGGCCCCGGACGTCGGCTCCCCGGCGGAGCCGTACCGGGTGGTCCCCGACGCGGACTGCCGGCCGGCGGTCCGGCAGGCGCGGGCGCGGCCGCTCAGCCCACGGGTCACCCGGGCGGTGAACAGGCAGTGGGCGCGGATCGAGAGATGGCTGAAGGCCAACGCCCCCGTGACCCACCGCACGCTCGCGCCGCCGGCCAGGGCCCGGACGATCGCGGTCGCGGAGGCCCAGATGGGCCTGCGCTTCCCCAACGACCTGCGCGCCTCCCTGCTGAGGCACAACGGGGCCGGCGCCGCGGGCGGGTTCGGACTCCTGGCCAACGGGCTCCTCGGCGTCCGCGAGATCCGCGACACCTGGCGGGAGCTGTGCGAGCTCGACGGCCAGGACAGGGGCTCCGACCCGCGCGTGGAGTGGTGGGACGGGCGGATGATCCCCGTCGGCGCCGACGGGAACGGCGGGTATCTCGTGATCGACTCGATGAGGCGCGACGTGGGGGAGACCGACAGCGAGGACCAGCTGGACTTCGCCCCGGGCGGGATCGCGGTCCGCTCGCACTACGCCCTGCTGAAGGCGGCCGCCGAGGCGCTGGAGACCGGTGGCTCCGTCGGCTACTGGAGGCCCCGGGCGGTCGACGGGGTGCTCGACTGGGAGGTCGTGGACTGACGGCGCCCCGCCCCCGGGGAGGGGACGGGGCGCGGGGCGCAGCGCTCCGGCGGGAGCGGGGGCCTACTTCTTCGGCGGGACGGGCTTGCCGCCGGGCAGGAAGGCGGGCGGCGGGAAGCGCAGCTTGCGGATCTGCAGCGCGCGCATGGCGGCGTAGAAGCCGACCCCCTTGACGTTCTCGCCGGGGAACTTCTCGGCCACCAGCTTCTTGACCTTCCAGGACACCCAGACCGAGGTGAACAGCACGCCGACCATCATGATCGGCCAGCCGATCGTGATGACGGCGGCGTAGATGTACTGGCGGCTGGCGGCGGGGAAGGGGACCCAGGTGAGCAGCAGGATCAGCAGCGAGAACGGCAGGAAGTACTGGCTGACGATCCGGCGGGAGTCCACCCAGTCGCGGGCGAACTTCCGGGCCGGGCCCCGGTCGCGGGCCGGGAAGTAGCGCTCGTCGCCGCGCATCATGCCCTCGCGCGCCTTGACGCGCTCGTTGGCCTGGCGCTCGCGGAGCTGCTTGTAGGCCTCTTTGCGGTTCTGGGGGGCGTTCACCGGCTGGCGGCGACGGCCTTCGGCGTCCCGGCGCTTGGGTGTGGGACGCCCCTTGCCCGCAGGCTTAGGATCGTTAGCGGAGACGGGGGAGTCGTCCGCGGTGGTCTGGGTACGTCGGAACACATCGTCAGCCTACCGGGACTGCAACTTAGTGACGCCCTCGTGCGTTATGCGTAGGGTGAACCCTAAGTGACTCCGGCGCTTTTCACGGGGGGCTGGAATCACTGGGGAGACCCGAAGCGCATTTGAAGAAGGGGACGGGCCGACGCGCATGAGCGTGATGAAGAGACTTTCCATGATCTTCCGGTCCAAGGCGAACAATGCCTTGGACAAGATGGAGGATCCACGCGAAACCCTGGACTACTCCTACCAGCGTCAGTTGGAGTTGTTGCAGAAGGTGCGCCGGGGAGTGGCCGACGTCGCCACCTCGCGCAAGCGGGTGGAGCTGCAGATCAACCAGATCGAGGCCCAGTCGCGCAAGCTTGAGGAGCAGGGCCGCAAGGCGCTCGGGGTCGGCCGCGAGGACCTCGCCCGCGAGGCACTGACCCGCCGTTCGAGCCTGCAGACCCAGATCGCCGACCTCCGCGTGCAGCACGACAACCTGCAGGCCGAGGAGGAGAAGCTCACCACCGCCTCGCACCGGTTGCAGGCCAAGGTCGACTCCTTCCGCACCCGCAAGGAGACGATCAAGGCGACCTACACCGCGGCCGAGGCGCAGACGCGGATCAACGAGGCGTTCTCCGGTATCTCCGAGGAGATGGGCGACGTCGGCCTGGCGATCCAGCGGGCCGAGGACAAGACCGCCTCGATGCAGGCCCGCGCGGGCGCCATCGACGAGCTGCTGGCCAGCGGCGCCCTCGACGACTTCAGCGGGCAGCGCGGCGACGACATCCAGGCCGAGCTGGACCGCATGGGCGGCGGCCACGACGTGGAGCTGGAGATCGCCCGGATGAAGGCCGAGCTCGGGCAGGGCCCCGCGCCCAAGAGCGCGATCGAGTCCGGACCGCCCCAGCAGCACCAGCAGCCGCAGCAGCACCAGCAGCAGCAGTCCCCCCAGACCCAGCAGTACCGCCAGCCGGGGGAGGGGCTGTGATCGTTCGCATCATGGGCGAGGGCCAGACCGAGATCGACCCCAGCGACCTCGACGTCCTCAACGCCCTGGACGGTGAGCTGGAGGCGGCGATCGAGGCCGGTGACGAGGAGGCCTTCCGGGCCTGCCTGCACGACCTGCTGGACAAGGTCCGCCACGTCGGCAAGGCGCTCCCGGACGACAGCCTGGAGTCCTCGGAGCTGATTTTGCCTCCGGCCGACGCTTCCATGGAAGAAGTGCGGGAGATGCTCGGCGATGAGGGGCTGATTCCCGGATAGTTTGGGCATATGGCACACACCCGGTTCGCCCCGGACCGGGGCCTGACCAGTCGCATGGTCCTGACCATGTTCCTGCTCGGACTGCTGTATGTCCTGTTCGTGAGCGTGCTGATCGCGCTGGGCGTCCAGACGGTGGTGGTGCTGCTCATCGCGGGCGGCACTCTGCTGGTCCAATACTTCATGTCCGACCGCATCGCGCTGTTCGCGATGCACGGACGTGAGGTCACCCCGCAGCAGGCACCGGAGCTGCACGGCCTGGTCGACCGGCTCTGCGCCATGGCCGACATGCCCAAGCCTCGGGTGGCGATCGCCGATTCGGACGTCCCGAACGCGTTCGCCACCGGCCGCAACCAGAAACACTCCGTGGTGTGCGTGACCACCGGACTGCTGCGCCGCCTCGACCGGGCCGAGGTCGAGGGCGTCCTCGCCCACGAGATGTCCCACGTCGCCCACCGCGACGTCGCCGTGATGACCATCGCCTCCTTCCTCGGCATCGTCGCCGGGCTCATGACCAGGTTCGCCCTCTACAGCGGCCTGGGGCGCAGCCGCGACGACCGGGGCGGCCTGCCGATCGGTCTGATCGTCATGCTGGTCTCGGTCCTGGTGTACGCGGTCAGCTTCCTGCTCACCCGCGCCCTGTCGCGCTACCGCGAGCTGGCCGCCGACCGCGCCGGCGCGCTGCTCACCCAGCGTCCCTCGGTCCTGGCCGGCGCGCTGGTCAAGATCAGCGGGGAGATGTCCCGCATCCCGACCAGGGACCTGCGCGAGGCCGAGCCGTTCAACGCCTTCTTCTTCGCCCCCGCGCTGGCGGGCCGGTCCGGACCGGCCACGCTGCTGGCGACCCACCCGCCGCTGGAACGGCGCCTGGAACAGCTCGCCAGGATCTCCGCCCAGCTCGGACAGGGAGTGTGAGCGGTGAAGTGGTGGGACGCGCTGCTGGGCCGTACCGAGCCCGCCGAGCCGGACCTGGACGCGCTGTTCGCGCTGCCGTCGGCGGCGGTGACCCTGCAGGCCGCGACCGGGCTGACGCCGACCGGGACCGGGTCGGTCTGCTTCCGCCCGGCCGAGGGCGGGGCCTTCAGCGAGCTGGAGCGCGACGTCACCCGGCTGATCGCCACCGGAGGCGCCCCGCCGGTGGAGCAGTCCAAGGACACCTACGGCTACGACTGGCTGCTGGTGCGCCGCTCGCCCGAGCAGCTCGGCGAGCTGGTCACCGACCTGCACGGGGTCAACTCCTCGCTTGAGGGGGCGGGCTTCGGCCCCTCCCTGCTCTGCTCCCTGGTCTCCTTCGCCGACGAGGACGCGCGCAAGCTCGCCCTGGTCTACCTCTACAAGAGGGGCTCCTTCTACCCGTTCGCGCCGCTGTCCGGGCAGCACAGGGACAACGCGCTGGAGCTCCAGACGCGCGCCGCGCTGGAGGGGGAGCTCCCGATCGAGCCCGACCTCGGCCGCTGGTTCCCCCTCTGGGGCGCTCCCGGACTGTAGAGCGATGCGCGCCCGGTGGAGGCTGACCCGGATCGCGGCCTGCGCGTTCGCCGTCGCGGGCCTGTGTTACAGCGCCTGGGTGCCGGCGCAGTTCCTCAACACCGCGATCGGCGGGACGGGCGCGTACGTCAGCGAGCTGGCGGCGGTCGACCAGCCGTGGTCGTGGCTGGTCCGGGCGGCCGACGTGGCCGCCGGGACCGCGTGCCTGACCGCGGTGGCCCTGGTCCCCGACGAGCGCCCCGGCCGGCTGGGGGCGATCGGCTGGCTCGCCCTCGTGCTGCTGGGCGTGATGACGGTCCTGGACGGCGGCCTGTTCCCGCTGGACTGCGCCGCGCTGAGCGACCCCTTGTGCGCGGCGGCCGAGGCGGCCGGACGGGTCTCGGCGGCCCACCGGATCCACACGGTGACCAGTGCGCTGGCCTCGGCCGGAGCGGTGCTCAGCCTCATGGCGCTGCCGGTGAGCGCGCTGCGGCGGCGCAGGTGGCCGCTTGTCGGGTACGGCGGGGCGGCGCTGGCCGTGCTCATGGCCGTGGCCACGGTGTGGACCCTGGCGGCCATCGCCTCCGGCGCCCCGGTGGGGGTCGCGCAGCGTCTCCAGGTCGCGGTCACCGGGCTCTGGCTGCTGCTGCTGGGGGCCGCGCTGTGGCGGGACCGGACGGTGCCGGCCCCGCCGAAGTCGCATGTCCTGCTGGAAGGGGCCGGGACGCCGCCGGTGCTGATCTGCGCGGGAATGGCGGGGGCGTGGTTCCACTGGGACGGGGTCGCCGCCGATCTGAGCCGCGACCACATGGTGATCCGGTTCGACCGGCCGGGCCTGGGGCTCAGCTCCGGCCACCGCGGCCCGCCCACGCTGCGCGAGGAGGCGGAGCGGATCGGCGCGCTCGCCGAGTGCCCGGTGGTGGTCGGGCACTCGGCGGCGGGCCCGCACGCGGAGGCGTTCGCCCGGCTCCATCCCGGGCGGGTGGCGGGGCTGGTGCTGGTCGACCCCAGCTGCGAGCCCGCGCCCAGGCCCCGGGGCGGGGCGCGCGCGGCCGCCGTGCGCGCCGTGCAGCGCGCGCTGCCCGCCCTCGGCGGCACGTTCGGCGCGACCGCCGCCGCTTTCCTGGTGCTGCCCGCCGCGCACCGCCTCGTCATGGGGGCGGACGGGCGCGCCCGGGCGGTGTACGGCCGGGGCCGGGTCCTGGCCGCCGTGGTGGCCGAGTGGCTGGCCTATCCGGACATGGCCGCCGAGCTCGGCGAACTGCGCCGGAGCCATCCCTTCCCGGAGGTCCCCGTCGTCATCCTCAGCGCCGGCCCGGAGGACCGCTGCCACCAGGAGCTGGCCGGCCTCCTCGACGCCAAGCTGATCCTGCTGCCCGGGACCGGGCACGAGGTGCAGCTCGAACGCCCCGAGGTGATCGCCGAAGCAGTCCGAATGCTCGGCAGATTTCACGATACGTAGCCGGGTATACGATTTGAGTAGCGATCATCTCGGGGGTGATGATGGCATCTCGGCTGGAGGACCGGCGCTGGACGGCGGCGGTGCCCGGGGCGCTGGGCGTGTTCTTCGCGGTGCTGGCGGCCTACTCGGCGCTCATCGCACTCATCGGGCCGCTGCGGAGGCTGCTGCGGCCGGCCACCGAGGTGATCAGCACCAGCATCTTCTCGGTCGAGGCGAACCTCGGCTACGCGGTGTTCCTGGCGATCCTCGCCGGGGCCGTCGCCCGGCACAAGCGCGCGGCGTACTGGCTGCTGGTGGTGCTGCTGTCGTCGAACATCGCGCTCGACGTGCTCCTGCTGCCACTGGTCCACCTCTTCGGGGACGGCGCCGTCCGGGGGTTCAGGTCCGCCTGGCTGCTGATCACGGGGACGGTCAACCTGGTCTTCGTCACCGGCCTGCTGGCCGTGCTGGTCCTCGCGCGCCGCGAGTTCTACGCCAAGGTGCAGCGCGGCGCCTTCCGCAAGGCGCTGCTCACCCTCGCCGTCCTGTTCGCCGTCTCCTTCGGCGTCGCCTACCTGCTGGTCACCCTCTTCCCCGGCACGCTGGCGGCGCCGGGCCGGTTCGCCTGGGCGCTGGAGAAGGCGCTGGGCGGCGCGGTCACCCTCGACCTCGACCGGGTCGGGCACCCGCCCGCCTGGATCGGCTTCGTCGTGGGCCTGCTGACCGCCGTCGCGATCCTGTCGGCGTTCCTGGTGCTGTTCCGCTCCCAGAAGGCCAGCGCCGAGCTGCCCCCGGCCGAGGAGGCCGCGGTGCGCGCCCTGCTGGCCGCCAGGGGGGAGCGGGACTCGCTGGGATACTTCGCCACCCGCCGGGACCGGACCGCCATCTTCTCGCCGAGCGGCAAGGCGGCCGTCTCCTACCGCGTGGTCGCCGGGGTCAGCCTGGCCGGAGGCGATCCGATCGGGGACGTGGAGGCGTGGGAGCCGGCCATCAGGACGTGGATGGAGCAGGCCGGGGAGTACGGCTGGACCCCCGCGGCCATCGGCGCCAGCGAGGAGGGCGCCAGGGCCTACAACCGGGCCGGGCTGCGGGTGCTCCAGCTCGGCGACGAGGCCGTGATCGAGGTGGCCGACTTCACCCTGGACGGCCGGGAGATGCGAGGGGTGCGGCAGGCGGTCAACCGGGTCGAGCGGGCCGGATACACGCTGCGCGTCCGCCGGCACGAGGAGCTGAGCCCGGAGGAGATGCGCCGGATCATCGACCGGGCCGAGGCGTGGCGGGACACCGAGGCGGAACGCGGCTTCTCCATGGCGCTGGGCCGCCTGGGGGACCCGGCGGACGGCAGGTGCGTGCTGGTGGAGGCCCTCGGGCCGGACGGCGGCCACGCCGCGCTGCTGTCCTTCGTGCCCTGGGGCGAGCACGGCCTGTCCCTGGACCTCATGCGCCGCGACCGCGAGGCCGACAACGGCCTGATGGAGTTCATGGTCTCCGGCCTGGTCAGGCAGGCGCCCGAGATCGGGGTGGAGCACATCTCGCTGAACTTCGCGGTCTTCCGCGCCGCCTTCGAGGAGGGGGCGCGGATCGGCGCCGGTCCGGTGCTGCGGGCCTGGCGGGGGATGCTGCTGTTCTTCTCCCGGTGGTGGCAGCTGGAGTCGCTGTACCGGTCGAACGTGAAGTACCGCCCCGACTGGGTGCCGCGCTACCTCGCCTACGAGGACGGCCGCGACCTGCCCAAGGTGGGTCTGGCCTCGGCGATCGCCGAAGGCTTCCTGGGGCACGGGCCCAGCCTGCCCACGCTGCTGCGGCGCGGGGAGCATCCCGCCCGTCCGGCGGCGGAGGAGCCGGCGGCGCCCCCGGTGGCCCGCGCGCCGGGGACGGGCGGCGGCCGCCGGCGGGGCCCCGCCGTACCGGAGCAGGTCAGGGTCCGCCTGGCCAAACTGGAGCGGCTCCGGGCCGAGGGCGGCGAGCCGTACCCGGTGGGCCACCCGCGCACCCACACCGCCGCCGAGCTGCGCCGGGCCCACCCCGGTCTGGCCGCCGACGCGCGGACCGGGGAGCGGGCCGCGGTGGCCGGGCGGGTGACGCTGGTCCGCGACCACGGCGGGCTGCTGTTCGCCACGGTCGCCGACTGGAGCGGCACCCTCCAACTCATGATCACCCGAGCCGCCGGCCTGGACCGCTGGCGCCGCGCCGTGGACCTGGGCGACCACGTCGCCTGCACCGGCGAGGTCGTCACGAGCAGGACCGGGGAGCTGTCGGTGCTCGCCGACGGGTGGACGATGACCGCCAAGTGCCTGCGCCCGCCGCCCGGCCGGCACCGCGGCCCGGCCGGCCCCGAGGCGCGGGCCCGGCAGCGCCACCTCGACCTGGTGGCCGACCCCGAGGCGCGCGAGACGCTGCGGATCCGGGGTGCCGTCCTGAACGGCCTGCGCACCGCCCTGCTCCGGCGCGGCTTCCTGGAGGTCGAGACGCCGATCCTGCAGCCGGTCCACGGCGGTGCCTGCGCCCGGCCCTTCACCACCCACATGAACGCCTACGACATGCGCCTCTACCTGCGGATCGCGCCGGAGCTGCACCTGAAGCGGCTGTGCGCGGGAGGGGCGGAGCGGGTCTTCGAACTCGGCCGGGCCTTCCGCAACGAGGGCGTCTCCTACAAGCACAACCCGGAGTTCACGCTGCTGGAGGCGTACCAGGCGTACGCCGACTACCGGACGATGCTGGAGCTCACCCGCGAGCTCGTCCAGGAGGCGGCCACCGCGGCGTTCGGCGCGCCGGTGATCCGCAGGCACGGGCAGGAGATCGACATCTCCGGGCCGTGGCGGACGGCCTGCGTGAACGAGGCCCTCTCGGAGGCGGCGGGGGAACAGGTGGGCCCGGACACCTCCGTCCAGGAGCTCCGCAAGCTGGCCGACCGGCTGGCGGTGCCGTACGACCCGGAGTGGGGGTGGGGCGCGATGATCCTGGAGCTGTACGAGCGGCTGGTGGAGGAGCGGACCGTCGAACCGGCCTTCTACACCGACTTCCCGTCGGAGGTCTCCCCGCTGGCCCGGCCGCACCGCCGGGACGCCCGGCTGGCCGAGCGGTGGGACCTGGTCGCCTTCGGCGTCGAGATCGGCACCGCCTACTCCGAGCTGACCGACCCGCTGGAGCAGCGCCGCCGCCTGACCGGGCAGTCGCTGCGGGCCGCCGCCGGAGACCCGGAGGCGATGGAGCTGGACGAGGACTTCCTGCGCGCGCTGGAGTACGGCATGCCGCCCACCGGCGGCCTCGGCATCGGCGTGGACCGGCTCCTCATGCTGCTGACCGGCAGGTCGATGAGGCAGGTGCTGCCCTTCCCGCTGACCCGGCCCCGGAGTTGATGCACTGATCGTGACCATTTACCCCCACAATGGACCGTAAAAAGTCCTTAAAGGGAGGGTGTGGTCATGCCGGACCTCGCGTCCTTGCGGCCTGGGGATCCCGAGCAGGTGCGGGAGTACCGGCTCACCGCGCGGCTCGGTGAAGGGGGCCAGGGGACGGTGTACCTCGGCGTGGCGCCCACCGGCGCCCGCGTCGCGGTCAAGCTGCTCCGGGCCGACCTCGCCCAGGACGAGGAGGCTCTGGAACGTTTCATCCGCGAGGTCAGCACGGCTCAGCGGGTCGCGCCGTTCTGCACGGCCGCGGTCATCGACACCGGTGTCGACCAGCACCGACCCTACATCGTCAGCGAGTACATCGACGGCCTGACGCTGGACGCCGTCGTGGCCCAGGAGGGACCGCGCGAGGGCTCGGCCCTGCACCGCCTGGCGATCGGCACCGTGACCGCGCTCGTCGCGATCCACCAGGCCGGGATCGTGCACCGCGACTTCAAGCCGTCCAACGTGCTGCTCGCCCCCGACGGCCCCCGGGTGATCGACTTCGGTATCGCCAAGGCGCTCGACCGGACCTCCACGCTGACCGCGATGGCGATCGGCACCCCCTCCTACATGACCCCCGAGCAGCTCGCGGGGGAGGCCGCCGGCTCGCCCGCCGACATGTTCGCCTGGGGCTGCACGATGGTCTTCGCGGCCACCGGCGCGCCGCCGTTCGGCACCGACAGCCTGCCCGCGATCTTCAACCGGATCATGAACGTGGAGCCCGACCTGCGGGCGATCGCCGATCCGGCGCTGCGTGATCTGGTGGGGCAGTGCCTGTCCAAGGACGCCGCCCTGCGGCCCACGGCGGGGGAGGCGCTGCTACGGCTGCTCGGCCACGCCGGCGGCGCGCCGGGCGTGCCGGGGCCCACCGCCCCCCGCGGGATCCTCGCCGAGGGGTCGGCCGCCGCCGCGCAGCAGACGGGCCCCGGCCCCAACGGCTACCAGCAGCCTCAGCAGACCGGGCCCGGCGGCCACCAGCAGACCGGGCCCGGCGGCTACCAGCAGACCCGCCCGGCCGGCCCCGGCGGCCATCCGCAGGCCCACCCGGCCGGACCGGGCCACCCGCAGCAGGGCGGGCCGGACCATCAGTGGCAGCGGGGGCCCGGCTACCCGCAGCAGGCGCCCCCGCCGCCCTACGGCGGCCCCGGCCGGGGGCCCGCGGCCTACCCGGTCCCGGGCGCCCCGCCGTACCCGGGGGCGGGCCCCGCGGCCAGGCGCGGGCGCGGCGTCTGGGTCGCGGTCGGCGCGGGGCTCGCGGTCACGCTCGTCGCCGCCGTGGGGATCACCCTGACGCTGCGCGGCGGCACCACGCCCGATCCGGGGCCCTCCCCCCTGGCGGACGGCACCCGGCCGACGGCCGTCTCCGGGTCCGGAGACCCCGTCGCCACCGCCACCCCCGCCGCCACCCCGGCGATCTCCGCCCTGCCCCAGGCCACCAGGACGGTCAAGCTCCCGGGCAGCTCGATCACGCTCCACGAGAGCGACGACGACCCGATCAAACTGAGCTCCTACAGCCTGGACTGGGACAAGAACCTCTACGTCCGCACCTCCGGCACCGACGGCTTCACCAAGAACGACAAGTACTTCCAGTACACGGTGAACGCCTCCGGCACCCACGCGCTGGCCACCGACAAGGTCTACGACAAGAACAACTACGCCGTCGTCTCCGTCGTCGACCGGCGGTCGGGCTCGGTGAGCAAGATCAAGATCACCAAGGCGCCGGTCTACCCGACCCTGCCGCAGTGGTCCCCGGACGGCAGGCAGGGCCTGGTGACGCTGTACGAGGCGGCCGGCGACACCAGCAAGGAGTACGGCTACGCGGTCATCGACATCGCCAGGAAGAAGGCCAGGATCGTCCACGTGAAGGAGAAGGACGCGGGCACCTGGAGCTACTTCTGGCGAGGGGACGGCCGGGCGGTCGGCACCTGGGCGTTGACCGGCAAGACCCAGCGCATCCGCTTCTACGATCTGCAGGGCACCGTGCTGCAGACCCTGCTGGACGTCGGCACCCCGATCACCGTGGAGGGCGACGACATCTCCCCCTCGGGCACGCTCCTCATGACGTACTGCAAGGAGACCAAGAAGGAGATCTGCGTCTGGTCCACCGCCGCCGACGCCGAGGCCCAGGTCAGGATCCCGTTCGCGACCAAGCGGCTCATCGGCTGGTACGACGACCGGCACATCGCCGGCTGGCGGCGCAAGGGCACCGGCTACGAGGCGGTAGTGATCGACTTTCAGGGGAAGGTGAAGCGGGTGCTGGCCACCAGCACCAACGCCAAGGAGTATGACAAGCAGTTCATGCGCTTCACGCGGGAGGACTGAGTTGAGGGACTGGACCCACGCCGAGCACGCCGAGGCCACCGGCCGGGAGATCACCCGGATGGCGGAGGTCCTGCGGGACCGTGACATGTCCACCCCGGTGCCCACCTGTCCGGGCTGGGACCTGGCCGCGCTCACCGCCCACACCGGCGGCGTGCACCGGTGGGCCGCCGCGATGGTGCGCGACCTGGCCGAGCGGCGCTACGACCGCGACAAGATGGAGCTGGGCCTGCCCGCCGACCCCGGCGGCTACGCCGCCTGGCTGGGGGAGGGGGCCGGCTCCCTCCCCGAGGCCCTGCTGTCCCGGGAGCCGCAGGCGCCGATGTGGGCCTGGGGCGGCGACCGGCACGTGCGGTTCTGGTCGCGGCGCCAGCTCCACGAGACCGTGGTGCACCGGGTGGACGCCGAGCTCGCGCTGGGTCTGCCGGTCTCGGTCGACGAGGACGTGGCCGCCGACGGGGTCGAGGAGTTCTTCGACATCCTGCCGTACGCGCGCTGGAGCCCCGGCGTGGCCGAGCTGAGGGGGGCGGGCGAGACGATCTCCCTGCAGGCCGACACCGGCGCCGGATGGGTGGTCACCGTCGATCCCGACCGCTTCCACCACGCGCGCTCCCTCCGGCCGGGGACCGTGACCGTCCGCGCCGCCACCGCGGCGGACCTGCTGCAGGTCGTGTGGGGGCGGCGCAGCCCCCAGGACTACGGCGTCGAGGGCGACACCGGGCTGCTCGGCTGGTGGCTGGAGCGCGCCGTGATCTGAGGCACACGGCGATCGGAGGTTCAAGACATGACAGGGCACCCCGGCGGCTCCCCGCAGCCGCCCCCGCCCCGTGGTGCCATGAGCCTATGATCAAGATGTCTCACGCCGCGGCCGCCGCCGCGCTCGTCACCATGGGCATGCTCGGCGGGACCGCGTCCGCCGATTCCGGTCCCGCCTCCGGACACGACTCCGGCTCCGATCTCGCGAGGGTGACAGTGGACGACAGACAGTCTCGGATCACGGTCGGCGGGGAGGGCAGCCTGGCCTCCGCCCCCGACGTCATGCGCCTGAACGCCGGCGTCGAGGTGCGCCGCGCCACCGCGGGCGAGGCGTTCGCCGCCGCGCGCGAGGCCGCCGCCAGGCTGACGAATGCCCTGCTCAAGGCGGGGATCGAGGCCAAGGACCTGCGGACCGACGAGCTGTCGCTCGGCCCGGAGTACGACGACTATCCCAAGGTCTCCGGTTACCGGGCGGCGCAGGGCGTCGAGGCCGTGGTGCGCGACATCGAGGCCGCCGACAAGGTGATCGACGCGGCGGCCGGGGTCGGCGAGGACGCCCGACTGAACGGCGTCTCCTTCGAGGTGTCCAACACCCGCAAGATCCTCAAGGCCGCCCGCGAGGCCGCGTTCAAGGACGCCGCCGCCCGTGCCGAGCAGTACGCCAGGCTGGCCGGCCGCGAGCTGGGCCGCATCCTGTCGATCGACGAGGAAACTGTCACCCCGCCCCCGCCGGTCACGTTCGGGGGCGCCATGCTCGCCGACAAGGCCGCCTCCGTCAGCCCCGGCGTTGCTGCAGCCGTCGGTTCAGCAGCTGGTGTGGGCGTGGTTGCTACGGCAAAGGTCCGTCCACACCAGTACGGCCTACGGCCGGGACTTGAAGGAGTGGCTGGCGTTCTGCAATGAGCGCAGATCCGCTGGCACGGTTGCGCACGGCCGCGGGCACGCGGGAGGCCGCGGGGCTGAAGCGGACCCTGCGCGCCCGGACGCC
>NZ_JBSFPS010000121.1:0-28005 GCF_053588315.1 Streptosporangium sp. NPDC003464
GGGATGTCCGAGCCCGCGGTCTCGGACTGCTCGCCCGCGGCCCTGGAGACCTCCTCGCAGTCGGGCAGCCCGCCGCCGGTGAAGGAGGGGAAGGTCCCGGGGCGGCGGCCGGACCGGCCGGGGACTAGCCCAGGCCGCTCTTCATCGCGCTGATCAGCTCGCCGTTGGAGGTGTCTCCGGTGAGTTCCCAGAAGAAGGCCCCGCCCAGGCCCTGGTTCTTCGAGTAGCTCATCTTGCCCCCGATGGTCGCCGGGGTGTCGTAGCTCCACCACTGGTTGCCGCAGTAGGCGTAGGCCGTTCCCGCGACGGTCCCGGTGGACGGGCAGCGGGTCTTGAGGACCTTGTAGTCCTCGATGCCCTGCTCGTAGGTCCCGGGCGCGGGGCCGGTCGCCGAGCCGCCGGGGGCGGCCTGGCTCACACCGGTCCAGCCTCGGCCGTAGAAACCGATGCCCAGCAGCAGCTTGCCGGCCGGCACTCCCTTGCTCTTGAGCTTCTGGATGGCGGAGTCGGAGTCGAAGCCGGGGATCGGAATGCCGCCGTAGGTGGTGAGCGGGGAGTGCGGGGCGGTGGGCCCGGTGGTGGCCCAGGCGCCGAAGAAGTCGTAGGTCATGACGTTGTACCAGTCGACGTACTGGGCGGCGCCGCCGTAGTCGGCCGCGTCGATCTTGCCTCCCGAGGTGCCGTCGGCGGTGATGGCGGCGGTCACCAGATAGCTGGGGCCGAACCGTGAGCGCAGCGCCGACATCAGGTTCCGGAAGGAGGCGAAACCGCTGGTGTCACAGGTGAGGCCGCAGGCGTTCGGGTACTCCCAGTCGATGTCGATGCCGTCGAACACATCCGCCCAGCGCGGGTCCTCGACCAGGCGGTAGCAGGACTCGGCGAACGCGGCGGGGTTGGCCGCCGCCTGGCCGAAACCGCCCGACCAGGTCCAGCCGCCGAAGGAGAACAGCACCTTGATGTTGGGGAACTGCTTCTTCAGCTTGCGCAGCTGGTTGAAGTTGCCGCGCAGCGCGCCGTTGTCCCAGGTGTCGGCGGTCCCGTCCACGCTCTCGCCCGCCTGATAGAAGCGGTCGTAGTCGGCGTAGGTGTCGCCCAGGGTGCACTGACCGTTCTGGACGTTGCCGAAGGCGTAGTTGATGTGGGTGAGCTTGGCGGCCGAGCCGCTGGTGACGATGTTCTTGACGTGGTAGGCCCGCTGGTAGATGCCCCACTGGGTGAAGTAGCCCAGCAGCTTGTTACCGCCGCCGCCTCCGCCGTTCTGGGTGGTGACATTGAGTTGGGTGCTGGGGGTGGAGCGGTTTCCGGCGGCGTCGCGGGCGCGGACGGTGTAGCTGTAGGTGGTGGCGGGGGTCAGGCCGGTGTCGGTGTAGGTGGTGGTGTTGACGGTGGTGAGGAGGGTGGCGCCTCGGTAGATCTCGTAGCCGGTGACGGCGACGTTGTCGGTGGAGGCGTTCCAGGCGAGGGAGGCGCTGGTGGAGGTGGTGGCGGTGGAGCGGAGGTCGCCCGGGGTGCTGGGCGGTGTCGTGTCGTCGCCGCCGCCCCCGCCGGTCACCGCGATGGCGGAGACCGTCGCGTAGTTGGCTCCGCCGTTCATGTTGAACTGGATGTTGAGCGCGCCGTCGGCGACCGTCGCGGGGAAGGTCCGGTCGCAGGCGGTGAGCGCCCCGCAGGAGGCGAAGATGTCGAAGCCGGTCAGGGCGTTGGCACCCTCGACGCGGACGTCGAACTTGCGCTGGCCGGCCGCGTTGGCCCAGTCCTCGACCATCTTCAGCGTCACCTGGTAGGTGCCGTTCGGGACGTCGAAGCGGTAGCCGCCCCAGCTGTTGAAGGTGTTGTAGTTCTGGTAGAGGGAGTCGTCGGTCGTCCCGGCGATCGCGCCGGTGGTCGAGCCGCCCCCGTAGCTGGTCTGGTAGCCCCAGTCACCGCTGGAGTAGGCCTTGTCGGCGACCCACTGGTCTCCCGCCGCGTCGGTGAGCGCGGATCCGCCGGCGTTGGCCCGGATCGGTACGGTCACGGCGGCCGACGCGCCGGGCGCCGTGGCGACGGCCCCTCCCAGCGGGAGGAGGACCGCCCCCATCACGCCTAAGAGTTTCAGGACAAGTCGATTTCTCATGGGCGACCGCCTCTACGACCTGGAACCGGGGGGTTAATTAACAGGAAACTTTACTGTCAATTTGAGCTGAACGTAATCACGCGCCCCCGCGCCGTCAATGGTGCGAAATTTCGGGGGGCCCAACTGCTCGGGGAGAGGTTTACGGCCAGCGCCAGGCGATGCCCAGCACCCCGGCGGCCACATCGGAGGCGGCCATGTGGACGGTGTGATGGGCGGTAGGCACCAGGACGCCGGTCCGGAAAGGCGCCTCGTCCGGTCCGGACCGGACGTAGGAATGGCATTCGGCCGGCAGGGCCAGGGGATCGAACCGCACCTGGAGCAGGAAATGCGCGACCGGCTGCCGGAAACCGTGGCCGTGGTCGACACACGGCCGCGTCGGCCTGTCGACGCTCTCCCACTCGAAGACCCAGGTGTCACCGGCCCGGAGCACATGGTCGAAGAGCAGCTCGGCGACCATCACCGCCCGCCGCTGGTGCCGCAGGACGGTGCCGACCCTGCAGTTCTCCAGAGCGTGGATCTCACACCCTTCGAGATCGGTGCCGGGGTCGACGAACGACCTGACCACATACCGGTCCATGCCGTCGCGCCTGGCCCTGACCAGGGTGCGGGTCCACACCGACGTGCACATCCGCGCCGCGTCGATCAGCACCTTCTGCTGCTGGGTGATGACAACGGCGTCCTGGTCGCGTGAGCCCGGCAGTGCGTCCAGCAGTTCGCCGAGCGCCCCGGAACGCCCGTCCAGCCCCGGCCCGCGGTCGAGGAGGCGGGTGAGCGAGCCGCCGGGCAGGCGAAGGATCTCCTCCAGGGCCGTGACGACCAGCGTGGACTGCTCGCCGCCGGGGCGCCGGTGGCCCCGCTGCCAGTCGCTCAGGGTGGACAGCGCGACCGTCAGCCCGCGCTGGGCCAGGCGGGACCGGATGCGGTCGAGCGGCAGGCCGCTCTCCCGGATGCAGGCGCGCAGGGCCTGGTGGAACGGGCCCGAGTGGAGCAGGAGGCCGCGGTCGGCTGCCGGTTCGGGGAGGCGGCGAGGCATGAGGGCGCTCCTCGGCTGTCGAGGCGGGCGGCTGGGATCCCCCGCACCCCTCCCCCGCGAGGACGGCACGGGCCCGCCGCGCTCTGTGGGGAGCGAGCGTAGAACGTCTCGCGATCCCCGGAAAGGTCGCTACAGGTAGCAATTACCGAAATTTCATCGCCTGTGGCTTATTCCGAGCCGAAAACAGAATCAGCGCATGCCCGGCCCCCACAAACATGCCCGGCACCCCCCACAAAGGAGATCTGATCACCGGCGGAGGGATGGGGAGCCCGTCCCGGTCGGGGAGCCCCACCGGCCCGGGAGCCCGTCCCGGTCGGGGAGCCCGGAACGGCGGGAGCCCACATCGGCCCGGGAGCCCATACCGGGCGGAGAGCCCGGAACGGCTGGGACGGAGGTCTCGCCGTACGGCCTTGCGGGCGGCCCCGGGCGCATGACGAGGAGCGGGGTCCCGATCGGGGACCCCGCTCCTCGTGGTGTGCCGTCTCAGAGCTTGCGCAGAACCGCCACGACCTTGCCCAGGACGGTGGCCTCGTCACCGGGGATCGGGTCGTAGTTGGTGTTGTGCGGGACGAGCCAGACGTGGCCGTCCTTGCGCTTGAAGGTCTTGACCGTGGCCTCGCCGTCGATCATCGCGGCGACCACGTCGCCGTTGTCGGCGACGGGCTGCTGGCGGACGACCACCCAGTCGCCGTTGGCGATGGCCGCGTCGATCATCGAGTCGCCGGTCACCTGGAGCAGGAAGAGCGTGCCCTCGCCGACGAGCTGCTTGGGGAGGGCGAAGACGTCCTCGATGCTCTCCTCGGCGAGGATGGGGCCACCGGCGGCGATCCGGCCGACGAGCGGCACGTAGGCCGCGGTCGGGCGGCTGACCGGGGCCTCGTCGGTGCCGGAGTCGGGGTCCACCCACAGCACCGGCTCGCCGGGCAGGCGCACCTCCAGCGCGCGGGGGCGGTGCGGATCGCGGCGCAGGTAGCCCTTGCGCTGCAACGCCGTCAACTGGTGCGACACGCTGGAGGTGCTCGTGAGCTGCACCGCCTCGCCGATCTCCCGCATGGAGGGCGGGTAGCCGCGCTGCTGCACCGAGTCGCGGATCACCTCAAGGATCTTCCGCTGCCTGGGGGTGAGGCCGAGGGAGTCACGCCTGCGCACCGCCAGGTCGCTGACGGCCGAACCGTTCTCGTCGTGCCCGTTCATGCGGTCTCCTCGCCTCCCGGTCTGTATCTCTTACGTCGCACACAGCGACCGTACCCCCGTTGAAGATCGTATTCAAACAATTGTTCGAGTCGTTCTCGAAATCAGCGGTGGCGTGGTGTACAACATCGTACGGGAGTTCGATCGACATCGTGTTCGATTCGCCGATCTTTCTTCGACATGTGTTCGGCCAGGTCGAAGGGGTGGGGGGCCATCATGAAGACGACCACGGCGAAGAGGGGGCCCGGGCGCGCGCCCGTCCGGCGTCCCGGGCCCGCGGGGAACATCCGATATCCTGATCCGCCCCTGCGGCTCACCCGGCGGGGGAGGATCGTGGTGGTGGCGGCGCTCACGCTGGCCACCTTGGGGGCGCTCTGGGTCGGCGCGCGCATCGACGCCGCCTCGGCCTTCGAGCGGAGAGGTCACGAGGGGCTGCCGTGGGTCGTGGTGCACGGGGGCGACACGCTGTGGGAGATCGCCGACGCGGTGACGCGGGACGGGGATCCCGCCCCGACGGTCCGTCAGATCATGGACCTCAACGGCCTGTCCGACTCGGTGATCCGGCCCGGGGCCCGGCTCTACCTGCCTGACGGCTCCGCTCCCTGAGGGGCGTGGCCGGCGGGCCCGGCCCGCGTGTGAGGTGACGGGCCGGGGACGGCGCCGCGGACGCTCGTACGGGGGCGGCCGGGGTGGCCGGGGCCGGCGTGGAGACGGTCGGGTGCCTGGTGGAGGTGATCGGGGCCGCCGTGGGGGTAGCGGGGGGTCGCCGGAGGGTGACGGGGGCCGGTGGAGGGGTGACACGCCCGGCCCGTGCGGATGTGATGCGCTGATCAGCGACTTCGTCCGACAGGGCCGTTTCAACTTGCGTTCATGGTCCGACACTTCTACCGTTGACCACAACATCTAGTGGCTTAATCGGCGTGCTTCACCATAGATTGTGTTTCCATTACCGCACCTCGACTATTCGGGGGGCGTGCGCGAGCGTCTCGTCAGGCGCCCGGAAACGCACGAGAAGGTGGGCCACTCGCCGGCTCAAGGAGGCGACGCGCGTGCACTGTCCGTTCTGTCGTCATCCTGACACCCGGGTCATCGACAGCCGGTCCACCGAGGACGGCGGGGCCATCCGCCGCAGGCGCACGTGCCCGGAGTGCGGGCGCAGGTTCACCACGCAGGAGACGGTGCTGCTCATGGTCAGCAAGCGCAGCGGGGTGACCGAGCCGTTCTTCAGGGACAAGGTGATCGCCGGTGTCCGGCGGGCGTGTCAGGGACGCCCGGTCAGCGAAGACTCGCTGGCCCAGCTGGGCCAGCGGGTGGAGGAGAGCATCCGGGCGACGGGGGCGGCGGAGATCGCGGCCCACGAGGTGGGGCTGGCGATCCTGGGGCCCCTCCGCGACCTGGACGAGGTGGCCTACCTGCGGTTCGCCTCGGTCTACCGGAGCTTCGAGACCCTGGCCGATTTCGAGACCGAGATCAAGCAGTTGCGGGCGGAACGCTCCGCCAAGCAGGACTGATTCACACCCCGGGCGCCGGGGGACAGAGCGGCGCGTTGATTGGTCCGACTCGTGGGCTCCACGGAGCCCCGGAAGGGGGAAGTCATGACGGAGACGGTCGGTGGCGCGGCGGCGCGCGGGGGCAAGCGGTTGCGCAAGGGGCTGAAGATGAAGCGCGTCTTCACCACGCCGGGAGTGCATCCCTATGACGAGGTGCGCTGGGAGCGCCGTGACGTCGTGATGACCAACTGGCGGGACGGCTCGGTCAACTTCGAGCAGCGGGGCGTCGAGTTCCCCGAGTCCTGGTCGGTCAACGCCGCCAACATCGTGACCACCAAATACTTCCGCGGCGCGGTCGGCACCCCGCAGCGCGAGTGGAGCCTGAAGCAGCTCGTCGACCGGGTGGTGGGCGTCTACACCCGGACCGCGGTCGAGGAGGGATACTTCGCCTCCGACGAGGACGCCGAGATCTTCGACCACGAGCTCAAGCACGCCCTGGTCAACCAGGTCTTCAGCTTCAACTCGCCGGTCTGGTTCAACGTGGGCACCGCCTCGCCGCAGCAGGTCAGCGCCTGCTTCATCCTCGCGGTCGACGACCAGATGGAGTCCATCCTCGACTGGTACAAGGAAGAGGGTGTGATCTTCAAGGGCGGCTCCGGCTCCGGGGTCAACCTCTCCCGGATCCGCTCGTCGAAGGAGCTGCTCTCCAGCGGAGGCACCGCCAGCGGCCCGGTCTCCTTCATGCGCGGCGCGGACGCCTCCGCGGGCACCATCAAGTCCGGCGGCGCCACCCGCCGCGCGGCCAAGATGGTCGTCCTGGACGTCGACCACCCCGACATCGAGGAGTTCATCGAGACCAAGGCGCGCGAGGAGGACAAGGTCCGCGCGCTGCGCGACGCCGGGTTCGACATGGACCTGGGCGGCAAGGACATCGTCTCCGTCCAGTACCAGAACGCCAACAACTCCGTGCGCGTCTCCGACGAGTTCATGCGCGCGGTGGAGCAGGGCGAGGAGTTCGGCCTGCGCGCCCGCCTCACCGGCGAGATCATCGAGAAGGTCGACGCCCGGCGGCTGTTCCGCAAGATGGCGACGGCCGCCTGGGAGTGCGCCGACCCCGGCGTCCAGTACGACGACACGATCAACGACTGGCACACCAGCCCGGAGACGGGCCGCATCACCGCCAGCAACCCGTGCTCGGAATACCTGCACCTGGACAACTCCTCGTGCAACCTGGCCAGCATCAACCTGATGAAGTTCCTGAAGGACGACAACTCCTTCGACATCGAGAACTTCGTGAAGATCACCGAGCTGATCATCACCGCGATGGACGTCTCCATCACCTTCGCCGACTTCCCGACCGAGAAGATCGACCAGACCACCCGCGCCTACCGCCAGCTCGGCATCGGCTACGCCAACCTCGGCGCGCTGCTCATGGCCACCGGCCACGCCTACGACTCGGCCGGCGGCCGGGCCATCGCCGGTGCCATCACCTCGCTGATGACCGGCGCCTCCTACCGCCGCAGCGCCGAGCTGGCCGCGGTCGTCGGCCCCTACGACGGCTACGCGCGCAACGCAGACGCCCACAAGCGCGTCATGCGCAAGCACGCCGCCGCCAACGACGACCTGCGCACGCTGGAGGCCATGGACAAGGCCATCCACGTGGAGGCCTCCCGCCAGTGGACGGAGTGCCTCAAGCTGGGCGAGAGGAACGGCTACCGCAACGCCCAGGCCTCGCTGCTGGCGCCCACCGGCACCATCGGCCTGATGATGGACTGCGACACCACCGGCATCGAGCCCGACCTCGCCCTGGTCAAGTTCAAGAAGCTCGTCGGCGGCGGCTCCATGCAGATCGTCAACCAGACGATCCCGCGCGCGCTGCGGCAGCTGGGCTACCTGGAGGAGCAGGTCGAGGCGATCGTCGAATACATCGCCGCCAACAGCCACGTCGTCGACGCCCCGGGCCTCAAGCCCGAGCACTACGAGGTGTTCGACTGCGCCATGGGCGAGCGGGCGATCGCCCCGATGGGCCACGTGCGCATGATGGCCGCCGCCCAGCCGTTCCTGTCCGGCGCCATCTCCAAGACGGTCAACCTGCCCGAGTCGGCGACGATCGAGGACATCGAGCAGGTCTACATGGAGGGCTGGAAGCTCGGCCTGAAGGCCCTGGCCGTCTACCGCGACAACTGCAAGGTCGGCCAGCCGCTCTCGGTCGCGGGCAAGAAGAGCGAGGAGAAGGCCGCGCCGGCCGAGCCGGAGATCCAGGTCGTGGAGATCAGCCGGCCGACCCGTCGCCGGATGCCGAACCAGCGCCCCAGCACCACCACCCGCTTCACCGTGGGCGGCGCCAAGGGCTACATGACCGCCTCGTCCTACCCCGACGACGGTCTCGGCGAGGTCTTCCTGAAGATGTCCAAGCAGGGCTCCACCCTCGCGGGCGTCATGGACGCCTTCTCGGTGGCCATCTCCATCGGCCTGCAGTACGGCGTGCCGCTGGAGACCTACGTCAGCAAGTTCGTCAACATGCGCTTCGACCCGGCCGGCATGACCGACGACCCGGACATCCGCATGGCCGCCTCGGTGATGGACTACATCTTCCGCCGCCTGGCCCTGGACCACCTGCCCTACGACGAGCGGGCCGCCCTCGGCATCTTCTCCGCCTCCGAGCGGGCCGCCCAGCAGCGCGGGGAGGACCCGGCTCCGATCCACACCGACGAGGTCATCGCCGAACTGGCCACCTCGGCGCCGATCGAGGAGAAGCCCCAGCCCCGCGCGGAGGTCGTGGCCGTGGCCGCGCCGGCGCGGGAGCGGGCCGGCTCCCTGGAGTCCCACCAGGGCCGCACCGCCGACGCGCCGCTCTGCATGACCTGCGGCACCAAGATGCGCCCGGCCGGCAGCTGCTACGTCTGCGAGGGCTGCGGCTCCACCAGCGGCTGCAGCTGATCCAGGCGCCCTTCCGGGCGTGAAGGGCCCTGGTCGGGGCGGGACGTCGGCGGGCAGCCGAGGTCCCGCCCCGCGTGGGTGTTCAGAACATTCCGTGGGGGGTCTCCGCGGGGTCGGGCACGGGCTGGACGACGTCCCAGTGTTCGACGATCAGACCGTCCCGCAGCCGCCAGATGTCGACGACCGCGGTGCCGCGCTCCTCGCCCGGCCTGGTCATGAGATAGTGCATGACCACATACTGCCCGTCGGCGATGACGCGCTTGAGATCCAGCCCGGCGCTCGCCACCGGGGCGTCGGCGACATACTCGACGAAGGCGTCCCGGCCCGAGGGGTTGCCCGGGCTGTGCTCGATGAAGTCCTCGTGCAGCAGGGTGCGCAGGACGTCGAGCTCACCCTTGGCGAACTCCGTGAAGCCTTCGAGCACGAGCCTCCTGTTGCGCTCGGTCTCGGTCCCCGTCCCGGTCGTGGTCCCGGTTGTCTGTCTCATGGCGGCAACCGTCGCAGCGCCGGGTAGGGCTGTCGATGACATGGCGTGTAATGGCGGTGGCCGCCGGGGCGGCGGTAGAACCGGTCCATGGCAGAGGATCAATCCATCGGCGGGCTGCTGCGGGAGTGGCGGCGGCGCCGGCGGCTCAGTCAGCTCGAGCTGGCGATCCAGGCGGAGGTCTCCAGCCGGCACGTCAGCTTCGTGGAGACCGGCCGCACGGTCCCCAGCCGTCAGATGGTCCTCCACCTGGCGGAACAGCTGCAGGTCCCGCTACGTGAGCGCAACCGGCTCCTGGTCGCCGCCGGATACGCCCCGGTCTTCCGGGAACGCCCGCTGGAGGCCCCGGATCTGAGCGCGGCCCGTGAGGTGCTCCAGCAGATCCTGCGGGGCACCGAGCCGAATCCGGCGCTGGTGGTGGACCGCCGCTGGAACCTGGTGCTCGCCAACTCGGCGGCCGAGGTGTTCTTCGACGGCGTCGCCCCCGCCCTGCTCGAACCGCCGGTCAACATGATGCGCCTGGGCCTGCATCCGGACGGGTTCGCGCCCCGTCTGCTCAACCTGGACCAGGTGCGGGGATTCCTGCTGCCGAGGCTGGCCCGGCAGGCCCAGCGGACCGGGGACCCCTGGCTGGGCGGGCTCCACGCGGAGCTCGTCTCCTACGGCGCCCCCGACCCGCCTGAGCCCCTCGACCCGGCCGACATCGCCCTGCCCGTCCGGATCCGGCACCGAGGGACCGAGCTGAGCCTCCTCAACACGGTCACGACGTTCGGCGCCGCCTACGACATCACGCTCGAAGAGATCGCGGTCGAGACCTACTTCCCCGCCGACGCGCGCACCGCCCTGGCGCTGCGGGGCGGCGCCGGGGGTCACCGGTCCTCCCCCTCGACGTCGGACAGCAGCTTGCGGATCAGATGATCCAGGGTCTGGCGCTCCGCGGGCGTCAGTGAGGACAGCAGCCGCACCTGGTTGGCCGTGTGCTCGCTCACCGCGGCGTCGACGACCCGCCTGCCCTCGCCGGTGAGGGCGACCAGGAAGCTGCGCCGGTCGTCCGGGTCGAGCCGCCGCTCGACCAGGCCCGCCGCCTCCAAGCGGTCCAGGCGGTTGGTCATACCGGCCCTCGACAGCATGAGCGTCGCCGACAGGACCGACGGGATGAGGACGTAGGGCGGGCCCGACCTGCGCAGCGCGGCCAGCACGTCGAACTCGCCGCGTTGCAGGCCGTGCCGGGCGAACACCTCGTCGACGGCCCGGCCGGCGGCGGTGTGCAGCCGGCTGAACCTGCCGAACACGCCCATGGCCGAGAGGTCCAGGTCGGGACGCTCGTGCCGCCACTGGCTCACGATCACGTCGACTTCGTCCATCCTCACATTCTATTCGACAGCATATAGTTAGACGCCGTACTATCGGACGCGTAACTACCTTGTTGTGAGGAGACCGAGATGTCGTTCATCCGTCCGGCGGACCACGGTGCCGTCCTCGTGCGCGCCGCCGACGCCGAGGTCGTCGGGGAGGCGCCCAGCACCGTGCGGCTCCTGGCCGACTCCAGCGCGACCGGCGGTGCGCTCAGCACCCAGCGGGTGACCCTCGGCCGCGGGGCCGACGGGGCGGCGCCCCACCACCACACGGCCTCGTCGGAGCTGTTCTACGTGCTCGACGGCGCCCTTCAGGTGCTCGCCGGCGAGCAGGTGGTCACCGCGCGCGGAGGCGATCTGATCGTCGTCCCGCCGCACATGCCGCACGCCTTCGCCGCCGCGCCGGACAGCGGGGCCGACGTGCTGGTCGTCATCACCCCCGGGGTCGAGCGGTTCGACTACTTCCGCCTGCTGGCGCGCCTGGGCAGGGGGGAGGCGACTCTGGAGGAGCTGCTCGCCGCGCAGGAGCGCTTCGACAACCACTTCCTCGACAGCCCGCTCTGGCGGGAGGCCCGGACCGGCAAGGACGGCGGCTGACCAGAGCGGCCGGTGCCGGGGACCGGAGCGGTCAGCAGGCGCAGGCGATGCCGGAGACCGGAGCGGTGAGCGGGTCGATGCCGCGCCGGGAGACGCCGGCCGCGGTCTCGACCGCGAAGCCCTCCCTCGCCCAGTATTCGAACCCGCCGAGCATCTCCTTGACCGGGTAGCCGAGCTTGGCGAACTCCAGGGCGGCGCGGGTGGCGCCGTTGCAGCCGGGTCCCCAGCAGTAGGTCACCACGGTCGCGCCCGCCGGGACCACGTCGGCGGCGCGGGCGGCGATCTCGGCGGTGGGCAGGTGCACCGCGCCCTCGACGTGCCCCTGCCGCCAGCTCTCCAGGTTGCGCGAGTCGACCACGATGATCCCCGGAGCCCCCGAGGCCAGGTCGGCGGCCACGTCGGACACGTCGGTCTCGAACGCCAGGCGGCCGGCGAAGTGGGCCAGTGCGGCGGCGTTGCCGGCCGCGGGCACCGCGGTGACGGCGGAACGGGCTGTGGTGGTCATCTCGGGGCCTTTCGGTCGTGCTCGGCGGTGACGAGTGAAGGTGGTGAGTCGGTCGTGCTCGACGGTGGCGAGAAGGTGACGAGGGAAGGTGAAGGTGACGAGAGAAATGGTGCCGGTCTCGGCCACCGCCCCAACAGTGGCGTGAATGCCGCTTATCGCTAAGATCTCGCCATGCTGCTCCCGCCGCCGACGCTCCGCCGAGCCCGTCACACCGTGTCCGTGCTCGCCTTCGACGGCATGTCCCCCTTCGAGCTGGGCTGCGTCGTGGAGATCTTCGGCATCCCCCGGCCCGAACTGGACGTGCCCTGGTACGAGCTCAGGGTCTGCGCCGAGACCCCAGCCGACCTGCGGATCGTCGGGGGGTTCACCATGCGGGCCGGGCACGGGCTCGACGCCGTGGCCGAGGCGGACACGGTGATCGTGCCCGCGGTGCCGGACGTGTCCGGCCCGGTGTCACCGGAGCTGATCGCGGTGCTGAGGGCGGCGCACGCCCGGGGCGCGCGGGTGGTGTCGATCTGCTCGGGGGCCTTCGCGCTGGCCGCGGCCGGGCTGCTGGACGGCCGGGAGGCGACCACCCACTGGAAGTACGCCGAGCTGCTGCAGCGCCGCTTCCCGCGGGTCGAGGTCAATCCGGACGTGCTCTACGTGGACGGTGACGACGTGCTGACCAGCGCGGGCAGCGCGGCGGGGCTGGACCTGCTGGTCCACCTGGTCCGCAAGGACCACGGGCCGGGCGTGGCCAACTCGGTCGCGCGCAGGCTGGTCATCCCGCCGCACCGGGAGGGCGGGCAGGCCCAGTTCATCCAGGCGGCGGTCACCCCGGTGGAGGACGACGACGCGGTGGCCACCGCGATGACCTGGGCGCTGGACCACCTGGCCGAGCCGATCACGGTGGCCGGGCTGGCCGAGGTCGCTCACATGTCGCAGCGCACCTTCATCAGGCATTTCGCCCGCCAGACCGGGACCAGCCCGCTGCGCTGGGTGATCTCCCAACGGGTCGCGGCCAGCCTCACGCTGCTGGAGTCCACGGCCGCGCCGGTCGAGGAGATCGCGGTCTCGGTCGGCTTCGACAGCCCGGTGACCTTCCGCCACCACTTCACCAGGGCGATGCGCACCTCGCCCTCGGCCTACCGCAGGGCCTTCCGCGCCCCGGCGTGAACGGTCCCAGGGGTCAGAGGGCGAGCCGTTCCAGCGTCCGCGCGACCTGTTCGACGTCGGCCTCGGTGGTGCGCCAGTTGCTGAAGGCGGCGCGCAGCGCGGGCACCCCGTCGTGGACGGTCTGGGTGAGGAACGCCTCGCCGGATCCGGTGACGGCCGCGGCCAGCTCCCCGACGCGCTCGGGGGCGGAGGCCAGGGTGAAGCAGACCACGTTGAGCCGGACGGGTGCGAGCAGCCGGTAGGCGGGCATGGCGGCGATCCGCTCGCCGAGCCGGGCGGCGAGGGCGATGTCGCGCCGTACGATCTCCGCGTGGCCGTCACGTCCGTACGCGGCGAGGGTGAACCACGCCGGGAGCGCCCGCAGCCGCCGGGAGTTCTCCGGGGTCAGATGCACGGGGTCGGGTCTGTCGCCCATCGGCCCGAGATAGGCGGCGGAGTTCTGGAAGACCCGCACCTGGAGATCCCGGCGGCGGGTGAACTGGACGGCGCTGTCGTAGGGGACGTTCAGCCACTTGTGCAGGTCCACGCAGACCGAGTCGGCCGCGTCGAGCCCGTCGGTGAGGTGGGCGTGCTCCGGGGAGAGCGCGGCGAAAGCCCCGAAGGCCGCGTCCACGTGCAGCCAGAAGGGGTGGTGCTCGCGCAGGGCGGCCACCGCGCGCAGATCGTCGAAGTCTCCCGTGTTGACGGTGCCCGCGTTGGCGACCACGATCGCCGGCGCCCCGTCCAGGGACTCCAGCGCCTCGGCGAGCCTGGCGACGTCGACGGACTCCCGGCCCGGCAGGAGATCGACCGGGCGGATCGCCGAACGGCCCAGCCCGAGCATGGACAGCGCCTTGCCGATGCTGGAGTGGGGGCTCCCGGAGAGCACGTGGACCGGGCCGAGCGCGGCGACCCCCTGCTCGGCGGCCGAGACGCCGCGCTGCTCGCCCAGCCATTCCCTGGCCGTCGCCAGGCCCGCGAAGTTGGACATCGTCGCGCCGCTGACGAAGGCGCCCTCGTGCTCGGCGGACAGGCCGAACAGCTCGCGCAGCCAGGCGACGGTCTCCCGTTCCAGGTCGGGGGCACTGGAGTCCAGGCCGGACATGGGGTTCTGGTCGAGCGTGCCGGTCAGCCAGTCGCCCGCCAGGGAGGCGGGGGTCGCGCCGCCGGTGACGAAGCCCAGGTATCGGGGGCCGGCGCCGGCGGAGAAGCCGGGCTCCCACCTCCGGGCGAACTCCTCCATCGCCTCCCGCAGCCCCGCTCCGTCCACGGGCAGGGGGGCGGGCCGGTGCTCGGCGGGCGCCTGCGCGACCGGCCGGCGGTCGAGACCGGTGAGCAGCCGTACGGCCTGCGCCCGCACCGTGTCGAGCAGTTCGGGCAGGTGGATGAGATCGTCATCGAGTCGGGGATGCATGAGGCCAAGATAGGGAGCGGGCGGGGCATATGTCCCAGTCCAATATCAACGAATGGCCCGGACGCGGCAGGGCGGCGGCCCCGGCCGGCTGCGCCTAGACCCTCCAGCGCCGGGTGACCTCCTCGGTGCTGGGGGGCGGGCCCGGCGGGGAGGGGGCCGAGGTCAGGTGCAGGGCGTCCAGGATCAGGGCGAGGTAGCGGTGCCGGAGCTGGGCGGTGCGCTCCCCGTCGCCGAGCTGGACGGCGGCGAGCAGCTCGAAGATCATCGACATGTCGGCGACGTCCAGTCCGGGGCGGAGGGCGCCGGCCTGGGCGGCGCGGTCGAAGACCTGCACCGACAGCTCGGAGGCACGGGCGGCTGCGCGGTGGAGGTCCTCGTCGGGGGTGAAGGTGCCGGCCAGGTTGACCGTCAGGGAGTGGACGTCGGCGTCCACGATGCGGCGGATGAACCCGGTGAAGGCGTTCCACGGATCGCTCTCGTCGGCCAGGGCGGCCTCGGCCTCGGCGATGTAGATTTTCAGGCCGTCCGAGCACAGTCTGCGGAGCAGGTCCTCCTTGCCGGCGTAGCGGCGGTAGAGCGCGCTGATGCCCACGCCGGCGCGCTCGGCCACCGCGGCGATCGGGGCGCCGGGGTCGGCGACGAAGACCGCGCGCGCGGCGTCGAGGATGACTTGGTCGTTACGGGCCGCCTGGGCCTTCCGGCCGCTCATGGGCGCCGTACTGGTTGTCTCCATACCCTCAATATAGCTACTGGAACAGTATGTTCCGTTCTCTAGGAAAGGAAAATCCGGAATCTCTGCCACGCGTGGAGGGCGCCCCGCCCCCGGGTGCGGGGACCGCGCGGGCCGGGCGCCGTGCGGGCCCGGCTCCGGGTGGGGGCCGTCAGTTCCGGGGGTGGTCGCCGGTCGCCCCGTCGAGGAGCTCTCGCAGGATGTCCATATGGCCGGCGTGACGGGTGGTCTCCTCGATCATGTGAATGAGCACCCAGCGCATCGACACCGTTTCGCCGGACCACGCCGTTCCCACGTCGTCGAGGTCGAGTCCGTCGATCACCCGGTCGGCCGCGGCGCGGGCCCGGCCGTAGAACTCCATGATGCCGGCGGTGGTCTCGTGCGGTTCCACGCGCATGTCGGCGTTCTCGTCCTCGTCGTCGAAGGGGAGCGGCTCGGTCTCGCGGCCGAAGGTCTCGCAGAACCAGCCGTATTCGACGCTCGCCAGGTGCTTCACCAGCCCGAGCAGGCTTGTCCCCGACGGGGTCATCGGACGGCGCAACTGCTCGTCGTCGAGGCCGTCGAGCTTCCACACCACCACGTCGCGGTGCCGGTCCAGGCTGATGTGGAGGCTCTGCTTCTCGCCGCCGGTGAACGGCACTTTTCGAATCATGCGCGGACCATAGCAACCAGAACGGCGGGGCTTCCGACGGGTTGCCAATAATAAGCAGACTGGTCTATTTTTTGGGCCATGGGACAGAAGGGCGAGGAGACGCGCGGCAGGCTGCTGGACGCGACGCAGGAGCTCATCGAGAGCGGCGGCTACTTCGGGGCCGGGCTGAACCAGGTGATCGCGGCCAGCGGGGCTCCGCGCGGCTCGCTCTACTTCCACTTCCCCGGCGGCAAGGACCAGCTGGTCGGAGAGTCCGTACGGCGGGCCGGCCGGGAGATCGGCGGGGCCGTGCGGGACCTGGCGGAGACCGTGCCCGACACTGCGGGCCTGGTCGTCGCCGTGCTGGCGCTGCTCGGTGACCGGCTGGAGGCGTCCGGCTGGCGCAAGGGCTGCCCGGTGGCCACGGTCGCGCTGGAGATGGCGGCCACCAGCGATCCGCTGCAGGGGGTCTGCTCGGAGGTCTACGGCTCCTGGGAGGGCACCCTCCGGGACCGGCTGGCCGCCGACGGGCACCCTGAGGCGGACGACGTGGCCGTCACCGTTCTCGCGCTGATCGAGGGGGCGCTGCTGCTGGCCAGGGCCCACCGCAGCCGGGAGCCGCTCGACCGGGTGGCCCGCCGGATCGTGGCGCTGCTGTAAGACGTCGCGCCGCCGTGCGGGCCTGCTCCGCATGGGTTCCGCGTGTCCATTTAATATGTAGACCGATCTATTATGAGGTGATCGTGTGACGACCGACTCCATCGTCTTCGGAGCCGCGGGGTTCGTCGGCCGCTCCCTGGTCGCGGAGCTGCTGAGCCGCGGCCGCCGGGTGGCGGCCGCCGTGCGCGGGCCGGGGGAGCGGCTCACGTCCTGGCTCGCCGCGCAGGAGGTGGACACGGCCGGGCTGACCGTCGTCACCGCCGACATCACCGCGCCCGGCCTCGGCCTCGCGGACACCGGGGGGCTGGAGGCGGTGCGCGACGTCTACAACGCCGCCGCCCGCTTCGCCTTCGGGCTGAGCGTCGAGGAGGCGAGGCGGGCCAACGTGACCGGGGCGCTCAACGTGACAGACTGGGCCGCCGCCCGGCCCGGCCTGCGCCGCCTGGTCCACATCAGCGGCTACCGGGTCAGCGGCGGTGTGGCGGACTACCGCGCCGAGGGCGCCTACGAGGCGTCGAAGAAGGAGGCCGACGCGGCGGTGCGGATCCGGGCACGCGAGCTGGGCGTCCCGCTGACGATCGTCAACCCCAGCACCGTGGTCGGCCCCGGCCAGTTCATCGGCCTGGCCTCGCTCGTCGAGGACCTCTGGCGCGGGCGGCTCCCGGCGCTCCCCGGGGGCCCCGAGGTCTTCCTGCCCGTCGTCGAGAGCGGCTACTTCGCCCGCTTCATGGCCGCCGTGCCCGAGCACGAGGAGACCGAGGGGAGGGCCTACTGGGTTCTCGACGACGACACGCCGGACCTGCCGGAGCTGGTCGCCCTGGTCGCCGGCCATCTGGGCGTCCCCGCGCCCCGGCGGACGGTCCCGGTCGGGCTCCTGCGGCGGCTGCCCCGCGCGCTCACCGGGGTCGACCCCGAGACGCTGTCGTTCATGTCCGGCGACCGCTACGACACCGCCCCCGCCCTGGCCTTCGCGGAGCGGGCCGGACTGCGCATGCCCCCGGCCGGGGAGGTGCTCCGGAGCTGGGTCGACGGGCTGGTCGGCAGCCGGTTCGGCGCGGCCGCCCCGCCGCGCGGACCGTACGGGTTCCAGGACGTGGCGGGGAGCCGGACCTGGGTGACGGGCGAGCGGGAGAGTCCCGAGTACGTGATGCTGCACGGGCTGCCGCTGGACGCCGGTTCGTGGGAGGAGGTCGGCGACCGGCTGGCCGTCCCGGTCCTGGCCGCCGACCTGCCCGGCCTGGGCCGTTCCGCGCCCGCCCGCTCGCTCGACGGCTGGACGGCGGCCCTGATGGCTCCGGTCACGACGCGGCCGGTGCTGGTCGGCCACTCCTTCGGCTGCGGACCCGTCCTGCGCTACGCGCGGGCCAACCCCGACCGGGTGGCGGCCGTCGTCCTCGTCGCCCCCGCCTTCCTCCAACCGCCCTCGGGGTGGTTGCCGCGTTCGAGGGCGGCCGTCCCGGCGCTGCGCCGGATGTCCGGGGCCCGGCTGGGGGAGCGCCTCGGCGTCCCGGCGGACGCGGTCGCGGACCTGCGCCGCCCGGGAGCGGCCCGCCGGGTGGTCGAGGCGATGCGCGCGGCCCACTCCGGGCGGTCGGAGCTGCGCCAGGTGCTCGACCAGGTCGTGGAGGGTTCCGGAGTCCCGGTGACGATCGTCACCGGGTCGGCCGACCCGCTGGCCGTGGACGTGCCGGCTACCGTCATCGAGGGCGCCGGGCACTATCCCCAGCTCACGCACCCTCACGAGCTGGCGGCTGCGCTCCGAGCAGCCGGTGGGCCAGCTCGCCCAGAGCCGCTGCGATCCGCCCGGGGCTGAGGTCCCGCTCGGTCCGCTGGTAGGTGTAGACCTCGGGGGCCAGCGGGGCGAGCACGACCTCGACCAGCGTGTCGGGGTCGGGCGCCCCGGCGGACGCCAGCAGCGACCGCACGTGCAGCCGCCAGAAACCGTAGGCCCCGGTGGCGAAGCGCGAACGCCCGGTCTCGGTGCCCAGCACCAGGTGGGCGTGGGCCTCCAGCAGCTCCACCATCGCCGCGTAGAACGCGGCCAGCCGTTCGGCGGGCGGCGCCCCCGGGCCCAGCGGCGCCTGGCCGCCGATCAGCTTCTCCTGCAGGGCCTTCTCGTGCTCGTCGAGCATCGCGGTCGCGATCGCGGCCCGGTCGGGATAGCGGCGGTACAGCGTGCCGCGCCCCACTCCGGCCGCCCTGGCGATGTCGTCCATGGTGACGTTCGGCGCGCCTTTGGCCGCGAACAGCTGTCCGGCCGCCTCCAGGATGCGCGCCCGGTTGCGCGCGGCGTCTGCTCTCTCCATGCCCTCAGGGTATATGTGGACACGCTGTCCACTCTTGCGGCCGTCCCCCGGAGCCCCGGAGCTCGGGGCCCGGTGACGCGGCGGGCGTGGCCGGGCCCGGCGGGTACGGCGGGCGGACTGCCGTTCCGGGGTCAGGAGAGTCGAGGTCAGGAGACCGGGTCAGGAGAGTCGGGTCAGGAGAGCCGGGTCCCCGCGCGCCCACCGATGTGATCGGGGACGGTGACGCCCTCCGGCAGCAGGGGGTCGGCGACCGGGGGCAGCCAGGTGGTGGCCAGCGGCAGCACGCCCGCCCACAGGCCCAGCTCGGCGTCCGGCCCGTCCCCGTCGCCGGGCGGACCCGCACTCACCTTCACCGACGCCTCCTCCAGGGAGATCGCCAGAACGGTCGTCGCGGCGAGCTCCTTGCGGCTGGGCGGCCTGGCGTAGTCCCACTGGCCCGGGGCGGCGTGCTCGGTGAGGATCCGCAGCGCGGCCGTCTTCTCCTCGCCCTCCAGCCTGCGGGGCACGCCGTACACCATGGCGGAGCGGTAGTTGACGCCGTGCTCGAACACCGATCTGGCCAGGACCAGGCCGTCCACGTGGGTGACCGTCACGCAGACCGTGCCGGCGGACCCGCCCGCCGGCGCGGACGGGGACCCGGCGGGCTCCTCCGTCGTCAGGCTCCGGCTGGCGACCGAGCCGTGGACGTAGAGATGGTCGGCGTCGAAGCCGTAGACCGTGGGCACCACCATCGGCACGCCGTCGCTCACCACGCCGAGATGGCAGACGAACCCGGCGCGCAGCACCTCGTACAGCGCGGCCCTGTCGGTCCGGCCGTTCTCACGGAGACGGCGGTGCCGGGTGCGCTCGGTCGCGGACAGTCCGTTCATGAGGTGACATTCAAGCAGGCCCGGAAAGAGAGAAGACCCGCGGGCGGCGGGCCTTCGGAGATCGGGGGTCAGGCGGCGGGGGTGGGGCCGCCGGCGAGCGGGAACCGTAAGATGTTCCGCCCGGTGTAGGCGCGCAGGTCGACGACCTTGGTGTCCGCGGCGGTCTTGCGGCGTGTCGCGGAGCGGATATCCCTGATCTTGAATCGCGCTACGTATGGTGGCACGACCACAAGTCTCTTCATTGAGCCCCCCGGCGTGATGAATCCGTTATGCGAGATGTCTACAGATCACCCCGTAAAACCGCCGTAAAGAGTCGGTCAGTAGGGGAGCCGGCGGCCGGAGGGCGACCGCAGGTCCAGATCGGGTGTGCGGGGCTGACGGAGCCGGCGCTGCGGCCGGACGGTCCTGATGCGTCGCATGGTCTGCGCCCTCTCCTCGGACTCACCGTTCCTCGGGAAAACCGTGCTCACGTCGTCCGAGGCGCCGCCGCCTCCCGGGGAGGCTGGCTCGCACGGATGTCCGTGCGAGCCAACCTAGCCCCGCGACACGACCCGGATCAACTGATTTGGTTACGCAAGGAACCCGCGACCGCACGGGTGGTGACGGCGATCCGGTTCCACGCGTTGATCGCCGCGATCGCTATCACCAGCGTGGCCAGCACCTCCGGCTCGTAGTGCCTGGCGGCCTCGTCCCACACGTGGTCCGGCACCGTCTCCCCGCGGTCGCTGAGCCGGGTGGCCTCCTCGGCCAGCGCCAGCGCCGCGCGCTCGGCGTCGGTGTAGTACGGCGCCTCCCGCCAGGCGGCCACCGAGAACAGCCGCTCGTCGGTCTCACCCGCCTTCTTGGCGTCGTGGCTGTGCATGTCCACGCAGAAGCCGCAGCCGTTGATCTGGCTGGCCCGCAGCTTCACCAGCTCCAGCGTGGCGTGCGGCAGCTTGCTGCCGGCCAGGAACTTCTCCAGGCCGAGCATGGCCTGGTAGCCCTCGGGGGCGAACTCCGCGACGTTCATCCGTGCCTTCATCGAACACTCCTCAGTTTCTCTGGGTTCATCACGATGTCGATCTCGGTGATCCGGCCGCCGGCCACGGTCAGCGCGTAGACGCCGTCGAGCGCTCCGTCCCGGAACCGCAGCAGCCCCGGCCGGCCGTTGACCGTGATCGGGGTGAACCGGCCCCCGGCGCCGAACCGCTCGGCCACCCCGGCGATGAAGCGGGCCACCCGGCCGGCGCCCCGGACCGGCCGCCTGGCCGCCCTGACCAGGCCGCCGCCGTCGCTGCGGAGCACCACATCGGGGTCGAGCAGGGCCGTCAGCGCGTCGATGTCACAGCCCTTGCTGGCCCGGGAGAACGCCTCGACCACCCTGCGGTGCTCGGCCGCGTCCACCTCGAACCGGGGCGCCCGGGCCGCGACGTGCTTGCGGGCACGGGCGGCGAGCTGGCGGCAGGCGGCAGGGGTGCGCCCGACCGCCTGGGCCACCTCGTCGAACGGCAGCCCGAACACGTCGTGCAGCACGAACGCGGTGCGCTCGGCCGGGCTGAGCGACTCCAGCACCACCAGCATCGCCAGGCTCATCGACTCGTCCAGCGTCACCCGGTCGGCGGGGTCGGCCTCGACGGTCACCACCGGTTCGGGTAGCCACGGCCCGACGTACTCCTCCCGGCGCACGCGCGCCGAGCGCAGCACGTCCAGCGCGAGCCTGGAGACCGTCACCACCAACCAGCCGGTGACGTCCTGGATCTCCGCGCGGTCCGCCCGGCCCAGCCGGAGCCAGGCGTCCTGGACCACGTCCTCGGCCTCGTCGAGGCTGCCGAGCAGGCCGTAGGCCACGCCCACCAGCCGGGGCCGGAGGGCGCCGAACTCGGCCGCGAGATCTTCATCGCTGTTCACACAGGGAGGACGAGTCATCTCCTGAGTGTGTGACATCCGGAGAACTATGCTGCCGACCGGCGAGTCCAACAGGCCAGTGAACAGAGCATGAGACCGGTGAACGGAGTATGAGATGAGCACCGGGCTGATCGACGGGGATCCCCAGCGGCTGGGCGACTACTGGCTGGCCGGGCGGCTGGGCGCCGGCGGCCAGGGTGTGGTCTACGAGGCATACGACGCCGGGGGCAGGCGGGTCGCGGTCAAGGTGCTGCACGGCGACGCGGGCGCCGACCCCGAACTGCGCGACCGGTTCGGCCGCGAGGCCGCCGCCGCCCGGCGGGTCGCCTCGTTCTGCACGGCGGCTGTGATCGACGCCGACCTGGACGGCCCCAGGCCGTACATCGTCTCCGAATACGTCGAGGGCCCCAGCCTGCGCAGGGCGGTCACCGACGGGCGCCGCTTCACCGGGGGCGACCTGCACCGCCTGGCGACCGCGGTCGCCACCGCGCTGACCGCCATCCACGACGCCGGGGTCATCCACCGCGACCTCAAGCCCGACAACGTGCTGCTCGGTCCGGACGGCCCCCGGGTGATCGACTTCGGCATCGCCCGGACGGTGGACATGTCGCTGACCGCCACCGGCATGGTGGCGGGCACCCCGACCTACATGGCCCCGGAGATCTTCATGGGCCAGCGCGCGGGCACCCCGGCCGACGTGTTCGCCTGGGGCGGGATCATGGTGTTCGCCGCGACCGGGGCCGACCCGTTCCGGGCCGAGAGCCTGGGCGGCGTCATGCACCGCGTGCTGTCCGTCCAGCCCCAGCTCGACATGCTGCCCGAACGGCTGCGCCCGTTCATCGCGGCCTCCCTCGCCAAGGAACCGCAGGCCAGGCCGTCGGCCAGGGAGCTGCTGCTGGCCCTGGTCAGCGACGACGGCCGGCTCGACACCCCGAAGCTGCTGGCGGCGGGCAGCAGCGCCGGAGCGCAGATCCGCGCCGCCTCCGCGGACCCGGCGCTCGGCGCCCTCGCCGAGGACGCCTACGCTGCGCTCGGCCCGGTCGAGCGCGAGGTCGCCCCCGAGGTGTTCCTCCGGATGGTCACCGTGACCGACGACGGCGAGCCGGCCGTACGGCGGGCGCAGTGGGGCGAGCTCCTCGACGGGCGGCCCGAGAGCGAGGCGACCGCCGTCCGGCGGGTGCTCCAGGTCTTCGCCTACCTGGTCACTCACGACGAGCAGGAGGTCTGGCTGTCCCGGCCGGCCCTGCCGCAGGCATGGCCCCGGCTGCGCCTGTGGGTCCAGGCCAACCGGGACGGCCTGGCCGTCCACCGGGGGATCCTCACCGCCGCCCGGCACTGGCAGGCCCAGGGCCGCCGCGACGGCGACCTGTTCCAGGGCAGCAGCCTGGAGAACGCCATGAGCTGGGCGGCCACCGGCCGCCGCAACATCACGCTGAGCCCGGTCGAACGCGACTTCCTGGAGGCCGGCGCCGCGCTCACCCGGCGCCGTGCCCGCCGGGGCCGGCTGCTGTCCATCACACTGGCCGCGCTGCTGGTGGTCGCGCTGGCCGCCGGGGCGCTGGCCCTGCAGCAGAGCAGGGTGGCCGAGGCGCGCAACGTCACCATCGCGCTCCAGCGCGACCAGGCGGGGGCCCGTCAGCTCGCCGCGACGGCGGAGTCACTGCGGGTCGCCGAGCCGGTCAGGGCCATGCTGCTCAGCGTGGCGGCCTGGCGGCTGGCCCCGGTGGCCGAGGCCAGGGCGAGCCTCACCGGCTCGCTCGCCCAGCGGGAGACGGCCACCTTCCACGACCCGGCCACCGCCATACAGACGCTCCGGGCGCTGAGCCGCGACGGGCGCACGCTCGTCAGCGCGGGCGGGGGCGAGGTGCGGATCTGGGACGTGCGGACGGGCCGGCGCACCGGCGGGTTCCGGGGGATCGGCGACGACCTGCGCGGGATCGCGCTGAGCCCGAGCGGCAGGCGGCTGGCGGTGATCAGCGGGCTGGAGCTGAAACTCTGGGACGTGGCCAGGGGCAGGCCGACCGGCGCGGCCCTCGCCGTCCAGGGACGCGAGGGCGGCGGCGACACCCAGGTCCACTTCGGCCAGGCCGAGGACCGGGTCCTGGTCACAGAGGGGGAGGGGCTGACGGTCTGGAACCCCGTGACCGGGGACAAGCAGTTCCCGACCGCCGCGGGTATCGACTTCGACACCTCCGCAGACGGCCGCGGGCTGGCCGTCGGCACCATCGACGGGCAGGCGGTGGCCTTCACCCTGGCGGGCCTGGACAGGATCTCGCTGGGGAGCCGGTGCGACACCTGCGGGATGCGTGTCGCCTACAGCCCGGACGGCAAGACACTCGCGGTCAGCCGAGGCAAGACCGTCCAGCTGCGCGACGCCTTCACCGGGGCCGACCTGGAGCGCCCGTTCCTCCCGGGCAACGGCGGGGTGCTGCGCTTCAGCCCCGACGGGCGCTTCCTGAGCGCGACGGACGAGACGAGCGTCAAGCTCTGGCGGGTCCAGGACGGCCGGCTCCTGCTCACCCAGCGGATCGAGGCGTTCATGCCCGCCGTGGCCTTCGACCCGGACGGGCGCACGCTGCGCTACCTCACCGAGGGGTCGGTCACCAGCCTCGACATCGCCGCGCTGACCAGGCCCGTCCCGCTCAAGGGCGCCGGAACCCGTTGGGCCGCGCTGAGCCCGGACGGGCGCCTGCTCGCCTCCCGGGACAGCGGGGCGAGCGAGGTCCGGCTCTGGGACGTCCGGCGGCGCGAGCCCCTCGCCACTCTGAAGGTGGGGCCCGAGGGCGCCGACGGCTACTTCGAGATGGCCTTCAGCGGCGACGGCAGGCGGCTGGCGATCAACACCGGTGGGGAGAGCTCCAGGCTGATGATCTGGGACACCGCGACCTTCCGGCGGATCGCCGCCGTCGAGACCGCGCGCGGGGGCCAGGTTCCCGCCCTGGCGATGAACGCCGACGGCACCGCCGTGGCCGCCTACGTCCTGTACTACGACGTCGAGAAGGCGCCCGGCGGGGAGATCCACCTGTGGGACGTGCCCAGCGGCCGGCACCGCTGGTCCCTGGCGCAGGAATACGTCGAGGCGCTGAGATTCACCCCGGACGGCAGGGCCATCGGGGTCGCCGGCGGGCAGCAGCGGCTGCTGGAGGTGGCGACCGGCAGACCCTTCGGCGAGACGTACGGCTCGCCGACCGTCAGCATCCCGGTGACCTCCATGGCCTTCAGCGCCGACGGCGCCCGCTCCGCCACCGCCGACCAGGTCGGGCGGATCTCGGTGTGGGAGACGGGTTCCAGGAGCCGGGTGGGCGCCCTGATCCGCGGCGGGGCCGGGGCCGGGACCGGGCTGGTCTACTCGCCGCGCGGCGACGTGGTCGCGGCCGGGGCCGGTCCGCAGTCGGTGGCGCTGTGGGACATCGCGACCGGGCGACGCCTGGGTCAGCCGATCGTGACGCACACCGGAGACCTCCAGTCGCTGGCGTTCACCGCCGACGGATCACGGCTGGTCACGGTCGACTCCGAAGGCGTCCTGGCCGAGCAGCCGGTCGATCCCGAGGAGGTGGCGCTCGCGGTCTGCGAGCGGGCCGGCCGTACCCTGTCGCGGAAGGAGTGGCGGACCTATCTGGCCGACATTCCATATCGCGACGTATGTCCTGGTTAGCCCAAACTTTCCACCCTTGGATCGCATCCAAGCCCTTATGAGAGTCGCGGCGAGGTTGATCGAGGGGGATCCGCAGCACCTGGGGGACTACCGGCTGGCCGGACGGCTGGGCGAGGGCTGCCGGGGCGTGGTCTACGAGGCGTACGACCCCGGCGGCCGGCGGGTGGCTCTGAAAGTGCTCAAGGGCGACCCGGAGCTGTGGGAGGGGCTCGCCCGCGAGGCCGCCGCGGCGGGCCGGGCGGCGCCGTTCTGCACGGCCGCCGTGCTCGACGCCGGCCACGCCGGTCCGAGGCCGTACGTCGTCAGCGAATACGCGGAGGGCCCCAGCCTGCGCCGGGCCGGCCGGATCTTCGCCGGCGGCGACCTGCTCGGCCTCGCGACCGCGATCGCCACCGCCCTGACCGCCCTGCACGGCGCCGGCGTGGTCCACGGAGACCTCACGCCGGACAACGTGCTGCTCGGCCCCGGCGGCCCTCGGGTCATCGACTTCGGGCTGGCGCGGACCCCGGCGATGTCGCTGACCTCGGGCCGCCTGGGGACCGGCGCCCCGGCCTACGCGGCGCCCGAGTCCTTCACCGGAGAGGGGACGGGCGCCCCGGCGGACGTGTTCGCCTGGGGGGCGACCGTGCTCTACGCCGCTACCGGCGAGGATCCGTTCGCGGCGCCCACCCTGGACGCGGTGATGCGGCGGATCCTCCAGGCCGGGCCCGACCTGAGTCCCCTGCCCGGCACGCTGCGCGACCTGGCCGCCGCCGCGCTGGCCAGGGACCCCCGTGCCCGGCCCACGGCCCGCGAACTGCTCACCGCCCTGGTCGCCGGGGAGAGCCGCGCCGAGCCCCCTGTCCGGTGTGTGGGGGAGGTGACTCCCGGCGCGGTGCGCGGCGACCACGGGTCCCCCGGTGCGGCGCACGTGGCGGCGGACCCCCTGCTCGTCACCGGTGGTGACGTGGCGGCCAGGCTCCGCACCGCCTGCGACGATCCCGGGCTGGGCACCCTCGCGGAGGACGCCTACGCCGCCCTGGACCCGGCCGAGCGAGAGCTCGTCCGCGAGGTGTTCCTCCGGTTCGTCGTGCTGCCCGCCGGCGGCGGGCTGGTGACCCGGGGGGTGAGAGCTCCCCGGGCGGGGGTCGAGACGCGGGTCGTCGAGGCGTTCGGCTGCCTGGTCGTCCGCCGGGGAGGCGAGGTCGCCCTGGCCCATCCGGCGCTGCCGTACGCCTGGCCCCGGCTGCGAGAGTGGATCGAGGCCGACCGCCACCGTCTCATGGCGCGTGGCGGACGCGTCCGCCGGGCGCTGCTCGTCCTGATCGTTCTGGTGGTGTCCGCCCTGGCCATCGCGGTGGCGGTCTTCGGAGTGGCCGTCTTCGGGGTGGCGGCCTGAGCGGCACCCCTCAGCGCCGGGCGCGGTAATCACCCGAGCGAATGAGGTGAATCACCCTGATGGCGGACGCCCCCGCGACAGCCGCTCTCCTACAGTCTCGGCCGGAGGAGACGACGCGGGGGGAAGTTTCGATGCTCAAAATGTCCGATGCGAGTGACTTCACGGGTGAGGGCCTGACCCAGGCCCTGGAGAGCTACCTGGCCCGCTGGGGCGAGCGGACCGGCATCGTCGTCGAGACATGGGCGCTGCCCGGTACGGCCGTGCCGCGGAACCTGGCCCGGGCGGTGTACGCGACGGTTCTCGAAGCCCTCGCCAACGTCGAACGGCACAGTGGTGCCCGGCACGTCTCCGTCGCGGTCACGCTGAGCGCGACTGGCCTGCGCATGACCGTCAGCGACGACGGCGCGGGGTTCGCCGCGGACCGGTCCGACAGGTCAGGAGGGAGAGGCCTGGCCGCCATGCGGGCCTGTCTCGCCGAGGTGGGCGGCACCTTGACGATCAATTCCGTCCTCGCAGGCGGCACCACGGTAACGGGGGCCGTCCCCGCGTGAAGACCGTCCGCTCCGGGCGGCGGCCGCTCCCGGGACGGGCCGCTCACCCGCCGGGTTCAGGCGGAACGCCCGCGGCCGTTGGCCCGGGTGCGGTCCGTGAATGACGGGCCCCAACTGTCGACCGTGATCCATGGCGTGACGCTTTCCCGGATCCGGAAACTAGTTTGCGCAGGTAGGGGCATATACAAGCCGCCTGATCAGGTCGGAGACGATCACTCGTGCCCGGCCCGGATGAACCGACGTTTTCGGGGGGAAACATGGCGCAGTGTGAGGTCTGCGGCAACGACTATGACATGAGTTTCGAGGTGCACGCCCAGGGGGCCGTGCACGTCTTCGACAGCTTCGAGTGCGCGATCCAGCGGATGGCGCCGATCTGTGAGCGCTGCGGGGTCCGCGTCGTCGGGCACGGGGTCCAGGCCGGCCGGCGCTGGTTCTGCTGCGCGCACTGCGCCCGGGAGGAGGGCGCGGACACGATCGTCGACCGGGTCGGCATCCCCACCCAGCAGGGCGCGTAGGGAGGCGGCCGGCGGCCGGACAGATGTCGCCCGGATACGACTGCTCCGGGCGTCCCGTGACACCTGTGCCGCGGGCCCGGCACGAATGATCGTGCCGGGCCCGCGGACGGTTGGAAGCTCAGATCAGCTCAGCGGCCAGCAGGTGGCGTGAGAGGTGATCTGCGCAGGCGAAACGCCGGAGTTCCTGGCCGTCACGGTCCAGGAGTTGTTGGCGTTGTCGGCCCGGTTGGCGGTGACGATCAACCCGTCCGGGTTCACGTATCCACCATTGATCAGCGTCGTGTTCACCGGGCAGACGGCAACGGCGGTCCCGACGTCGTCACCGTCGATCGTGACGCTCTCGTCGACGTCCTGAGGAGCCACGATGACCCCCGCGGGCCCCTGCGGACCCTGCTCTCCCTGAGGACCCTGCTCCCCTTGGGGACCTTGCTCGCCTTGCGGGCCGGTGTCGCCCTGGGGACCTTGCTCGCCCTGTGGGCCGGCCTCACCCTG
The DNA here is from genome assembly GCF_053588315.1 of Streptosporangium sp. NPDC003464. Classification (NCBI taxonomy): domain Bacteria; kingdom Bacillati; phylum Actinomycetota; class Actinomycetes; order Streptosporangiales; family Streptosporangiaceae; genus Streptosporangium; species Streptosporangium sp. NPDC003464. The sequence continues at coordinate 27,931 of NZ_JBSFPS010000121.1, forward strand.
AGGGCCCTGCTCTCCCTGGGGACCCTGCTCCCCTTGGGGACCTTGCTCGCCTTGCGGGCCGGCCTCACCCTGGGG
>NZ_JBSFPS010000122.1:0-27894 GCF_053588315.1 Streptosporangium sp. NPDC003464
CGATCAGCTTGTCCATGGGGGGGAGCGTACGGCGCGAGCGCCGGTTGGGGCAGGCGGATGTGGAGACGCTTCCGCTTCCCTGAGTGAAGAGTGGAAGCGTCGTCTTGCGTCAGCGACGGGTCAGGTAGTCGAGGATCTTGTCGGCCGTCCGAACCAGCTTGTCGGCGTCTGACCAGTCGGCAATGTCAGGCCGTCTGTCTCGAATAGGTTGGCGCTCGCGGTCGTCGAAACGATCTGGCCCACAGCCGAGTGCGATGGTTTGGGTTTCCAGCGCAGAGCAACGGAGCTCGAACTGCGTGCGATCTTTTTCGTCCCTGTCGAGGAACCAGAGGATTCGGTCGGCCTGCCGCTTGACGTCCCCCACATCCCATGGGATCGGAGTGATCCGCATGGCGAACTGGTAGGCGGCCAAGCGGCGCTCGGTCGCCGTGACGGGCTCCATGGGCGACTCCTCGCGGGTGGGCGGATGGAGCGGGCTGCCGAAGCTGCCCGCTTGAACACCGTCCCATGTGCTTCTGGAGCGTGCAGGGCAGACTTAGCTTCCCTTAGGCTGCAGCCAGGAAATGAGCCCTACGCAGGGGATCGGGCCGCCAGGCGGGCAGACATGGAGACGCCCCCACCCGGGAGGGGCAGGGGCGCCGTCGGGCGATGTCAGCCCACGATCTTGCTGAGTGCCGCCTCGAACGCTTGGGCATCCCGCGGAGTCAACTCCTTTGACACCCGCACGAGAACAGGCCCCGCTACATAGTCGTACTCTCCGAGCATGGGCATCTTCTTGCCGATCTCCTGGATGTAGTCGGCCCGCTGCTCGGCCTGCCCAGTGTCCTCGAAGACTTCGACGCTGCCCCCCAGGTCCACATCGCCTTCTTTGCCGATCACCTTTGAGGTGTCGACACGCTGGTCGGTGAACGAGGCCTTGGAGACGTAGCCGTTCGGCCGGCCGAGCAGCTTGTTGGGGTCGTTGTCCGCGGTGTAGGTCACGGTGAGCGTGACCGGTAAGCCCTGCTGTGAGAGTGCCTTGACCACACCAGCGGCATCCAGGTCGGTGGTCGGTCCGCCGCAGGCAACGAGGGCGGTAGCGAGCGCTCCTGCTGAGAGGGCGGCGCTCAGGCGGCGGGTGAGGGGGGTGGGGGGCATGGGTTCTCCGTTGTTTGAGGGACTTATTCGTACATGAGCTGAAGTCTGCTTCGCAGAAGATCGCCTAGACCGGCTGATAATCCGAGCTATCACGCTGTCCAGTCAGGTGGCCTGTGTGGGAGGCCGGGTATGGGGGCTGAGCCCTTCAGACCCCGGTCAGAGGGGGTGTCTGCTGACCCCCACATGGGCGCTTATCCGCAGCTCGGACGGGGGGTGGGGGTCATGCGGCCGGCCAGTCGGCGACCTCGGGCGGCACCTGGAGCTCACCGCGGCGGATCGCCTCGGCTGCCTCCTCCAGGTGCTGGCGCTCATAGCCGCGGAGCTGCTCGCCGTTGCGCTCGAACGGATTCGGCAACATCCGCACACCGAGGGCGCCCAGCAGGTCGGCGAGATCGGCCTGCCCCAGGCAGAGCGCACGGGCCAGGGCGATGGAGTGGATCCGCTGATCGTCGCCGATCACCTCCAAGTCGCGGGTGAGCAACTCGGGAACCGGCCGCCCCTCGACGGCGTGCACCTGTTCGGCGCGCAGGGTCTGCGCCCGTTCGGGCTCCAGGTCGTAGTCGCCGACGAACACCGGCCCCGCCGCAGCGGCAGCGCGACGGCACCTGGAAGCGGATATTCGAGCAGTTGCAGGCCGAAGCCGCCGGCGGTGACGCCCAGGTGGCTCAGGTGGCTCAGGTGCAGGTGCAGTACACCGGGGCCGAAGAGCGGTACTTATCTGAACCACGGTGGCCATCGACTCGAGATCTGCCCGCCGGGTGCCGTAAGGGGGGTGGGTGTGGCCGTCGAACGGTATGAAGACAGCGTCACCGCCGGCCCAGGTGGGGTGATGACTAACGAGGTGGGGGTCATCACCGGCGAGGTGACGGTGTGCACCGAGGTCAGCAGCGGCCAGGCTGTGGTGCGGATCCAATACACCGGCGCCGAAGAATGGTACGGCGTAGAGGGAAGCCCGTTGCCTGTGGTGGCCGGAGCCGAGCGGCAACTCCACCGGGCAATCTTGGAAGCTGTGGAAAAGGGCCTGCCTGGCGGGTTGGCTGGTGCCGAGCTGCGAAGACAGGATCGCTCATCCCCATAGCCCGGCATCAGCTGTCACGCGAGTCACCAAGCCGAACGAAGAGGCTCGACCCTACAACTCCATCCCCGCCCTGCGAGTTCTTGCCCCGGTCTGGTGGACACCTGATTTTGGGACCTGGCTCCCGTAAAGGGGTCTGTTGCGCGAACGACCAGGCAGGGTTTCACCGGTGGATGGTGGAGCTGGGGTGCTCACGACGGCCGCCGGAGGAGCTCTCAGCCTCCGGCGGCACCGGGCGGACCACGACGGGCGCCATCAGGGGTGTCCGCAGCGCTCCGGCCTTCAGGCCAAGGAGCGCGACGCCGGTGTCATCGATCACGCCGATGTCTGCTCCGGTTGCATCCCTTCCGCGACCTGCTCGCCCCGACCGGCTGAGCCCGCCGTCCGGCGACGGTGGTCAGCAGCAGAATCTCAGGTAGTCCTGCAGGTCGCCGAGAATGTGGGCGACACCGTCGCGGTCGCCGCGATACAGCACCTCCTTGCCGGCGCGGCGGGAGGTGACGATGCCGCCGCGCCGGAGCAGGGCGAGTTGCTGGGAGGCGGCGGACTGGCTGATGCCGGCGTGTTCGGCGACCTGGTTGACCGACAGCTCGGCGCCTTGGGCGAACAGCAGCATGATCTGCTGGCGTCCGGGGTTGGCGAGGGCCTTGAGGAAGTCCTGGGTGGCCTGCGGCAGCTGTGGCGCGCACGTGGCGCCCGCCGTCGCGGGTGGTGATGTCGTGGTCTCGGCCATGCCTGCTCCCTCCTGTCTTCGTACCCTACCCCTCACATCAACTTATTGACATATTAGAAAATGACGGTACGTTCTGCCGCATGCCTACCGACAACCATCGTGTCCTGATCGTCGGGGCCGGGCAGTCCGGCCTGGCCGCCGCGCACGCCGCCCTTGAGCTGGGGCTGCGGCCCGTGGTGCTGGAGGCCTCCGGCCGGGCCGCCGGGGCGTGGCCGCGCTATTACGACAGCCTTGCCCTGTTCTCGCCCGCCCGCTACAGCGGCCTGCCCGGCATGGCCTTCCCTGGCGATCCCGAGCGCTACCCGCACCGCGATGAGGTGGTCGCCTACCTGGAGCGCTACGCAACCGCCCTGGCCGAGCGCGGCGCCGAGCTGCGCACCGACGCCCGGGTCGACGCCGTCCGGTCCGCCGGCACCTCCAACGGGGCCGGTGGCGGGGGCGGCTTCGTCGTGCGCCTGGACGGCGGCGAAGACCTGACCGCCGCCGCTCTGATCGCGGCCAGCGGCTCCTTCGCCCACCCGCACCGGCCCGCCCTGCCCGGCCTGGACACCTTCACCGGCCCGGTGCTGCATGCCGCCGATTACCGCTCGCCGGCCTCGCTGCCCGGCGAGCACGTCATCGTGGTCGGGGCGGGCAACTCGGCGGTCCAGATCGCGCACGAACTGGCCGCCGAACAGCGGGTGACGCTGGCCGGCCGGGCGCCGATCCGGTTCGTGGCCCAGCGCCCGCTGGGGCGGGACCTGCACTTCTGGTTCCGTGTGACCGGATTCGACCGGCTGCCGCTGGCCCGCGCCGAGACTCCGCCGCCATCGCTGGTGCTCGACGACGGCCGCTACCGCCGCGCTCTGCGCGAGGGCCGCTACCGATGCCGGGCCATGTTCACGTGCCTGGACGGCGATCAGGTGACCTGGCCCGACGGTCGGCGTGAGCGCGTCGACGCGGTGCTGTTGGCGACCGGCTACCGGCCGAACCTGGCCTATCTGAAGGGGTTGGGCGCGCTGGGCGCCGATGGCCGTCCCCGTCAGCGCCGTGGCCTGTCGCTGACCCATGCCGGCCTCGGCTATCTGGGTCTGGAGTGGCAGCGCACACCCTCCTCCAACAGTCTGCGCGGGGTCGGGGCCGACGCCCGGCATGTGATGAGGCGGCTCGTCCGCCACCTGCGGGGCAGTCGTCGGCATGTCCGCGCCTGAGCCGGTCGGGCTTTCCCGCCACCCTGCTTAGACCACAGACTAATTTGACAGATCTCTAATCAGTCGCGCATGATGGCCACTGCTTAGACAAACTTCTATCCAGGGAGGTGCGCGATGCGCGCTCTGTTCACCCGCCGGCGCCGCCCGGCCGCCGGGCTGTCGGGCGTCACCTTCGACGAGGCCACCTCGCAGGTGTGCGATCTCGAATGCCGCGCCGATGCCGTCATCGAGCGCGCCCGCATCTTCGCCCTGTCCCAGTCGTTCCGCTAACCCCCTCGCGTACCTGGAGAGCCGTCATGAGTGACAGTTGCTGCGGCACCATCGCCGTCGAGATCGAGCAGTTCGCCACCCCTCAGCAGACCAGCCCCGGGCAGGCAGGTGAGCTGCCTGTGGTGGTGATCGGCGCGGGCCCGGTCGGCCTGGCCGCCGCCGCTCACCTGGCCGAGCGCGGCATCGACTTCCTGCTCCTGGAGGCCGGTGACCGGGTCGCCGCGTCGGTGGCGCAGTGGGGGCACGTGCGGGTGTTCAGCCCGTGGAAGTACAACATCGACGCCGCAGCTCGCCGCCTGCTGGAGGCCGACGGCTGGAGCGAGCCCGCCCCTGACTGGCTGCCGACCGGCGCCGAGCTGATCGATGACTACCTCGCGCCGCTGGCCAAGCTGTTCGACGACAAGGTGCATCTCGGCGCGAAGGTCACCGCGATCAGCCGGCTGGGCTACGACCGGGTGCGCACGGCGGGCCGCGAGGAAGTGCCGTTCCTCATCCGCTTGGCCGACGGCGCCGAGCTGCAGGCGCGAGCGGTCGTCGACGCCTCCGGCACCTACACCAGCCCGAACGTGCTGGGCGCCAGCGGCCTGCCCGCCCACGGCGAGGGGGAGGTGTTCGTCGACCACGCGCTGCCGGACGTGCTCGGCACCGACCGCGACCGCTACCAGGGCAAGCACACCTTGGTCGTGGGGGCCGGCCATTCGGCCGCCACCACCTTGCTCGCGCTGGCCGAGCTGCCGGACACGCCGATCACCTGGGCGATCCGCGGCGGCAGCGCCACCCGCACCTACGGCGGCGGCGACGCCGACGCTCTCCCGGCCCGCGGCGCGCTCGGTACCCGGCTGCGCGCCCACGTCACCTCCGGCCGCATCACGCTGCTGGCCGGCTTCTTCACCCACCGCGTCAACGCCACCGACCAGGGCGTCGAGGTGATTAGCCGCGACCCTTCCGGCCACGAGCAGAGCGTCACCGTGGAGCGGATCGTGTCCGCGACCGGCTACCGCCCCGACCACTCCATCGCCTCAGAACTGCGCTTGGACCTGGACCCGGTGCTCGGCTCCACCAGCGCCCTGGCCCCGCTGATCGATCCGAACCAGCACTCCTGCGGCACCGTCCCGGCCCACGGCGTGGACGAACTCGCCCACCCCGAGCCCGGCTACTACGCGGTCGGGGTCAAGAGCTACGGCCGCGCGCCGACCTTCCTGATGGCCACCGGGTATGAGCAGGTCCGCTCGGTCGTGGCGGCGCTGGCCGGGGACTGGGAGGCGGCCCGGGATGTGCAGCTGGAGCTGCCCGAGACCGGCGTGTGCTCCTCCAACCTGGTCCAGGCCCAGGAGCAGCGGGTCGGCCTGGCCACCGGTATCAGCGGCGGCCTGCTGGCGGCCCCGCTCCCGCTCACCAGCGTCGGAGCTCCGGTGGAGTCCGGCGGCAGCTGCTGCGGTTGAAAGGAAGCACCTGATGTCTGACGGCTACCCCACGGCCGCCCAGAAGGAAGCGCTGCGCCTCATCTGCGACCACGAGCCGATGCCCGCCTACCGGCTGGCCGACGAACTGGTCGCCGCCCGCAAGCCCAGCACCATCCCCGGCTACGGCCCGGCGATCGCCCGGATGGCGGGAACGCTCGCCTGGCGGCTGGAGGCCCAAGGCTTCATCGCCGAAACCCTCGCGGGCGACTGGGCGACCACGGCTGAGGGCCGCGCGCTGATCGCCTGTCCAGCATGAGTTCCCCCGCCGAGACCGCCGCCCTCGAACAGCAGGGCGGCGGTCCGCCGCGTTCCGGACATGGCCGGCGGGTCGTCGCCGCGCTGGCCGTCACCCAGACCATCGGCTACGGCGTGCTCTACTACGCCTTCTCCGTCTTCCTCGTCCCGATGGCCCACGACCTGCACGCCACCAACGCCCGGGTCGCCGCCGCGCTGACGGTGTCCGTGCTGATCGCCGCTGTCTGTGCCCCGCTCGCCGGGCGGTGGCTGGACGCCCACGGGGGGCGCGCCCTGATGACGCTCGGTTCGCTGCTCGGCGCCGGGGCGGTGCTGGCCTGGTCGCAGGTCACCGCCCTGTGGCAGCTCTACCTGGTCTTCGCCGTCATCGGCATCGCCTGCTCGATGGTGCTCTACGAGGCCGCGTTCGCCGTCATCATAGCCTGGTACGGCGCCGACGCGCGAGGCCGCGCGGGCGGCATCCTGGCGCTCACCATCGTCGCCGGGTTCGCCTCCTCGATCTTCATCCCGCTCACCGGCCTGCTGGTCGATGCGTACGGCTGGCGCCACGCCCTCGTGGTCCTCGGGCTCGTCTACGGCCTGGCGGCGATCCCGCTGCACGCCCTGGTCATCCGCCGCCGCCCGGCGTCGGCCCGCACGCCCGAGGCCGCCGGCCGGCGCGCCGACGTGGTCAGGCAGGCGGTGCGGGCTCGGCCGTTCTGGTTGCTGGTGATCGCCTTCACCGCCAGCGGCGGCGCGGTCGCGGTCATCGCGGTGCTGCTGGTCACCTACCTCATCCACCTGGGCCACAGCCCGGTCCTGGCCGCCGCGCTCGCCGGGCTGCTGGGCGTGCTGTCGGTGACCGGCCGCCTTCTCACCACCGGCTTGCAGGCCCGGCTGCCCGCCGCGCTCATCGCCGCCGTGATCTTCGCCCTGCAAGGCGTCGCCGTCCTGCTCCTGCCGGTCTTCGGCCGGGCGGTCGCCGGGGCGATCGGCTGCGTGCTGCTGTTCGGCCTCGGCTTCGGTATCGCCTCCATCACCCTGCCGCACCTGCTCGTCCAGCGGTACGGCACCACCGCCTACGCCAGCCTGTCCGGCCGCATCGCGCTGCTGTCCGTCGCCGCCAAGGCCACCGCCCCGCTGGGCGCGGTCGCCGTGGCGCAGGTGGCCGGCTACGGGTGGGTGATGGGCGCGGTCGCGGCGGCGTGCGCACTCGCGGCGTTCGCGCTGCTGGCCTACCACCGCCTATAATTTAGACCGACATCGAATTAAGGAGTCGCGTCATGGCCGCCCCCGCCACCACCCAGTGCTGCGCGCCGATCGCCCGCGAACCGCTCAGCGAGATCGACGCCGCCGAGCTGGCCGTGCTGCTCAAGGCGGTCGCCGACCCGGTACGGCTGCGCCTGCTGTCGATGATCGGCTCGCACGCCGGCGGCGAGGCGTGCGTGTGCGACCTGACCGGCGTCTTCGACCTGACCGCCCCCACCATCTCCCACCACCTGAAGGTGCTGCGCACCGCCGGACTGATCGACGGCGAACGCCGCGGCACCTGGGTCTACTACCGCATCATCCCCGAAGCGGTGAACAAGCTCGGCGCGCTGTTCGCCCCCCTGGCCGCGCCCGCCCCGGCCGCCGGCGCGGTGGACGTGGAACTCATCACCGTATGACCGCGGCCCCACGCCTGGCCGATGTCGTGGTCATCGGCGCCGGGCAGGCCGGGCTGGCGGCCGGGTACCACCTGCGGCGGGCAGGCGTCGACTTCGTCATCCTGGACGCCCAGCAGGCCCCCGGCGGCGCCTGGCGGCACGCCTGGCCGTCGCTGCGCCTGTTCTCGCCCGCGCAGTACAGCTCCCTGCCCGGCCGCATGATGCCGATCCCGGCCGACGGCGGCTATCCGGACGCCGCCCATGTCGTCGCCTACCTCACCGACTACGAGCAGCGCTACCGGCTGCCGATCATCCGCCCCGCCACGGTGCGGGCCGTGCGGCGCACCGGCGCACGTCTTGCCGTGGACAGCAGTGCCGGCACCTGGCAGGCCCGAGTGGTCGTCAGCGCCACGGGCACCTGGTGGCGCCCCTACGTACCGCACTATCCCGGCATGCGCGACTTCCGCGGCGAGCAGCTGCACACCGCCGACTACCCCGGCCCGGAGCCCTTCACGGGCAAGAACGTGCTCGTCGTGGGCGGCGGCAACTCCGCTGCGCAGATCCTCGCCGAGCTCTCCCAGGTCGCCCAGACCACCTGGGCGACGCTGCGCCCGCCCCGGCTGCTGCCCGACGAGGTCGACGGCCGCGCCCTGTTCGATCTGGCCACCCGCCGCCACCAGGCCGCCCTGGCCGGGCAGAACGCCGAAAGCATCGGCGACCTGGGCGACATCGTCGCCGTCGCCCCCGTGCGCGAGGCCCGCGACCGGGGCGTACTCAAGGCCGAGCCCATGTTCTCGCGGATCACCCCCGACGGGGTGGCCTGGGCCGACGGCAGCACGGCAGCGTGCGACGTGATCATCTGGTGCACGGGCTTCCGGCCCGCCCTGGCTCACCTGGCCCCGCTGCGGCTACGCGGCCCCGGCGGCGTGATCGGCACCGTCGGCACCCGTGCCCTGGCCGAGCCGCGCCTGCACCTGCTCGGCTACGGCGACTGGACCGGCCCGGCCTCGGCCACCCTCATCGGCGCTGGCCGGACAGCCAAGGAGGCCGTGGCCACGCTCGTCGAGCAGGTGCACGACCGTGACCGCAGCAGCTAACTTCCACCGCTCACGGGGATGTCCGACTGCTGTACCCAGCGTTCGACCGTCTGCCAGTCCGCCCCCCATGCGTGCCGGCTGACACTTCCGTCGCGTCGCAGCTGCGCATTCTCCGCGACCCCGTACACCTGCAACAGGTCGCCCACCAGATGTGCGGCCGCCTTGACCAGGAGAGGGCCGTCGTCGGCCAGATCATCTAGCCAGGCCACCGATTCGCCATGGGCCAGCCTCACCCCCTGCACTCCCCACGTGCGAGGAGCTCCTGCGACCTTGGTGGGAGTCAGCAGATCGACGACAAATCTGCCATGGCTCGGATCGTTGTGCGGCCATTCCTCGCTGTGAAGCTTGGGCAGCACGGCCGGATGCAGCATCAAGTCCGAGACCAGCATGACGCGCAGCAGCGCCGACCCGGTGGCCCCGGCCCGGTCGCGTGCGTGCCGGGCCAGATAGCGCAACGCGCTCACCGTCCGCGAGGCGATCTCGGCGTCCACGATCCCGACCTTGACCGCCTCGCCAGAGGAGGGGCAGATGGCCTGCGGGTGCAGGGCGAAGGTGCCGGCGCCGTCGGTGTGCAGTTCGGCACGCACGGCCTGCGCTGTCCCTGGCCCGGACTCGGCGATGATACGGCGATGGCCGACACTCACCTCCTGGAAGGTGCGGTTGAAGGCGCCCAGCATGACGACCTCGTGCTCGGCCTGCCGGCGGACCCGATCGACGATGGCCCCATCCACGATCATGTCGCCGGGCAGGTCCGGCACCAGGGACACCACCAGCAGTGGGAACGGGCGAGAGATCTGGGCGCTGGTTCGCGCCGCCGTGGTGACGACGCCTCGTTCCAGCTCTCGTAGCCGGTCGCCTTGACCGGCGGCGCCCATCAGGCGCCGCCGGTAGGCCGCCGCGATTTCCGATTCCGTCATCCATACCTTGTCCGCGCCGTGCCGTCGTGGCCAGCGCAAGCCGCTCTCGCGCCGCGAGGGGACCGACACGGCATGCGGGGCATACGGGCTGGGCGGAATCGCGATCAGCAGCACGCCCTTGCCCGGGTCGTTGGGGTTGTCGACCCGCAGGACACCGAAGTTCGGCATCGGGTGGATACGTGAGGCGGCCGCCTGCCGGATCCGGCTCTCCGCCTGGCCGAACTCGATGTCAAGCACCTTGGTCGGTACCTCCGCCTTTTCGGCCATGCCGACGATGATCACGCCGCCGACATGATTGGCGAAGGTCGCGATGTCCACCGCGATGTCGTCGTTGCCCTTCTCCGACCTGTCCCTATCGCCGGAGACGTACTCCCGCTTGTAGTCCAGGTCATCCGCCTCCCGGGCGTCAGCGTTCCCCTCCAGCGCGACGATGTGCTGGTAGGTCACCTCCTGCAGGGGAGCGACGCCCAAGAGGGCTTCCAGGCGACGGGGGCTGTACAGCATGAACGGCAGATCTCCTTGGACCGTGAGCCGAAAAGGGGCATGGGCTGTCATCACGGTAAAAGAAGGACCACCCAAGGGCGTGCCGCGAAACACCACTGACCCGCCAGGCCAACCAGTTGCCAGCCGGAACGTCAAGCACATGAAGGCAGAGCAGCCGGAGAGCGGCCCGGGCAGGCTCGCCGTCACACCGGCTCACCACCCCTGCGGCCAGCATCCGCGTTGATTCGACACACATCTATCTTGACTTCTATCGAATCAACATGAGATCGTACACCTGCTTAGACATCCATCTAACTATGTCGAGCGCGGGCGACTTGCTCTTCTGCTCATCAGGGAGACACACATGACGAACCCTGCAGCCAACGGCGGCTTCCTTGGCGACCTGGAAGAAGCCTTCACCCCGCCCGCAGCCGGAGGCTGCTGCGGGGCCCCTTCCGCATCCGCCGGTGAGCCGTCCGACGTCACCGGGGAGGGGACGGAGCCAGTTGCTGCGGCGACGGCCTGCTGCGGCAGCCCGGCCGCCGCCGAGCAGGCCGTCCAGAGCGGTTGCTGTGGCCAGGCTCCGGCCGGTGCCCGGGCCAGCGTTCAGGGGGCCGTCGGGTGCTGCGGATGACCACCACAGCATCCGACCTCGGTCAGGGCGGGCTGAACCTGACCTCCCTGGTGGAGGCGGTGTCGGCCACCCGCATGCACGCCACGGTGCGCGAGCTGGCCGGCGACCACTACGCCGGGCGGCGCGTGGGCACACCCGGCGGCCGCGCCGCCGCCACCTGGCTCGCCGAGCGGCTCGGCGAGCTGGGCGCCGAAACCGAACTGTCCGGCTTCGACGTGGCCAGCGTGCGCGAGCTGTACGCCACGCCCCTCCTCGAATGGAGCACCGGCGGGCAGGCACAGCGCCTGCAGCACCGCCGCGACTTCGTCGAACACCTCGCCTCCGCCGACCTGGCGCACCCGCACTCCGCCCCGCTGGCCGCGGCCTCCGAGACCGACCTGCACGGCCGGTGGGTGCTGGCCGGGGCCGCTGACTGGGGGCGAGCGTGCGAGCTTGCCGAGGCTCACGGCGCCGCCGGCGTGCTGACCGCGCGCGGCACCGACGCCGAGGGCTGGATGCCCAAGATGATCGCCGGGCCACCCGCCCGCCAGGTGCCCGTCATCGCCCTGCGCACCGAGGTGCACGACCGCCTGGCCGAAGCCCTGGCCAGCGGCCCGGTCCAGGTGACCGGCTCAATGCCGCTGCAGCAGATCACCACTCGCGGCCACAACGTCCACGCCCGCTTCCCCCACCCTGCTCAGGGCGATGCGAGCCGGGTACGGGTGCTGCTGAGCGCGCACTACGACGGCGTCGGCGACGATCCCGACCGGCGTCTGCCCGCGGCCGCGGACAACGCCTCCGGCGTGGCCGCGGTCCTGGAGGCCGCCCGCGTCCTGTCGGCCACGCGCATGCCCACCGGGCTGGAGCTGCTGGTGGCCTTCCTGGACGCCGAGGAAGCCGGCGCCTGGGGATCGGCCCACCACGCCCCCACCCTGCCGCCGGACACCCTCGTGATCAATCTGGACGGCGCCGCACAGCTGCACCAGGCCGCCGCCGTCGAAGCGGGCGGGCCCGCCCATGCCCTGCTGGCCACCTTGGACCAGGCCGCCCGCCTGACCGGCGTGCCGCTGCGGGCCGGCGCCATGGCCTCCGACAATCGCCGTTACGCCGCGGCCGGGCTGGCCGCGATCGGCATCGGCATGGGCATGCCCGGCTACCAGACCCCGGCCGAAACCCCCGATCGTGTCGAGGTGGACACCCTCGTGGCGGCGGCGCGGCTGCTGGTCGCCGCCGTAGGGCTGCTGGCCGCCCAGATGCCGGCCTGATCACCTCACGATGGCACCATCCGGGCAGGAGCCGCTGTGCTCAGGTGCCGGCGGCCGATGATCGGGCGGCGGCCTGCTGGGTGAAGTGCTCAGCAAGGGCGGTCATCTTGCCGAGGTAGCGGGCAGCCAGTTGCAGGTGGGTGTAGGCGGTGTCCTCGTCGACGGCTCGCCCGCGGGGATGGCCGGCCTCGTTCCGAGTGATCCTGAGCAAATCGGCCACCGCGTCCATGGTCAGGTTGTCGCCCAGATCGTCGGGCAGCGTGGGCCGCATCGGCTCCAGACGGGCGCGCAGCGCTTGGAAGCGTGCATTCTGGGAGCTCTTGGGGTTGTCCAGCTCCTTGCGCAGCTTCTCGGCCGAGGCGCCCAGTGCGGCGACCATGGCCTCGGCCACGCCGAGGAAGACCTGCTCAGCCGCGACGCCGAGCATCACCGAGCAGGCCAGGTAGCAGCCCGCGTTGAAAGACTGCAGAGCCTCCTGCATGTTACTGGTAGGCGATCGGATGCAAATCCGGCACCTGGCGGCGCAGGCGACGCAGGTAGCCTTCCGGGTCGTAGGGCTCCCACGGCCCGCCCTCGACCGCCCTGCGGCCTCGCTCGGACAGTTTCCATCGCCAGTTGTCACTGGCCGGTTGGCGTTCGGGGTCCAGGTAGATCAGGCCGTCGGCGAGCAGTCCCCATAACGCCTCCCACGCCTCGTGTGATCGGCAGCCGGTGGCTGCCTGGATGGACTGGGGCATGTAGGCGGCGTGGAAGCGAGTGTCAGCGCGCGGGGTGGCCATCAGCTTGAGAACCTGACTGCGGATCTGCATCCCGACAGAGTAGCCAGCCGATTGCCGTAAGTACCGGCGCGAAATGGGCGATAGCCGCCCCCCTGTGCGGGAGGCGGCCATCGCGGTCGTTCAGCGCAGCTCGTTCAGTGCGGGCGGCTCAGCCAGGCAGCAACCCGCTGAGCAGCTTCTCCACGCGGGAGCGGATGTCGTCACGGATGACTCGCACGGCGTCGATGCCCTGCCCGGCCGGGTCGTCGAGCTTCCAGTCCTCGTACCGCTTGCCGGGGAAGATCGGGCAGGCGTCGCCGCATCCCATGGTGATGACCACGTCAGAGGCTTGGACCGCGTCGACGGACAGAACCTTGGGCCGCGCGGCGGTGATGTCGATGCCGACCTCGGCCATGGCCCCGACGGCGACCGGATTGACCTGCTCGGCCGGGGCGGAACCGGCCGAGCGGACTTCGACGCGGTCGCCGGCCAGGTGGGCAAGCCAGCCGGCAGCCATCTGGGAGCGTCCGGCATTGTGCACGCACACGAACAGGACGGAGGGCTTACCAGATACGGACTCAGGCACGGGTGGGCTCCTTGGCGGTGAACAGGCTGCGGCCGGCCAGGCTGACGTAGACCAGAGCGACCAGGACGGGAACCTCGATGAGCGGGCCGACCACTCCGGCCAGCGCCTGGCCGGAGGTGACGCCGAAGACGCCGACCGCCACGGCGATGGCCAGCTCGAAGTTGTTGCCGGCGGCGGTGAAGGCCAGCGTGGTGGAGCGCTCGTAGCCCAGGCCGATCAGCTTGCCGGCCAGGAACGATCCGCCCCACATGAGCGCGAAGTAGGCCAGCAGCGGCAGCGCGATGCGCGCGACGTCGCCGGGCTGGGAAGTGATTGTGCCGCCTTGCAGGGCGAACAGGATGACGATGGTGAACAGCAGCCCGTACAGCGCCAGCGGGCCGATCTTCGGCAGGAAGCGGCTTTCGTACCAGTCCCGGCCGCGGGCGCGTTCACCGAGCCGACGGGACAGGTAGCCGGCGGCCAGCGGGATGCCGAGGAAGATGAGCACGTACTGGGCGATGTCCCAGGCCGAGACCTCCAGCGCGGCCTGCGCGAGGCCGAGCCAGCCGGGCAGCACCTGCAGGTAGAACCAGCCCAGCGCACCGAACGCGACCACCTGGAAGACCGAGTTGAGCGCGACCAGGACGGCGGCGGCCTCGCGGTCGCCGCAGGCCAGGTCGTTCCAGATGAGGACCATGGCGATACACCGGGCCAGCCCGACGATGATCAGACCGGTGCGGTACTCGGGCAGGTCGGGCAGGAAGATCCAGGCCAGCGCGAACATGACGGCCGGGCCGAGGACCCAGTTCAGCACCAGAGAGGAGAGCAGCAGGCGGCGGTCGCCGGTGACGGTGCCGAGCCGGTCGTAGCGGACCTTGGCCAGCACCGGGTACATCATCAGCAGCAGGCCGAGCGCGATCGGCAGCGAGATCTCGCCGATCTTGACAGCGTCCAGCGCGGTGTTCAGGTCAGGCACCAGGCGGCCCAGGAGCAGCCCGGCGGCCATGGCAGCGATGATCCACACGGGCAGGAAACGGTCCAGCCTCGACAGGGCGCCGATCACATTGGCGGGCGGCACGGTGGCCTGTGCCGGTTGCGCGGCCATCACAGCGCGGCCGCCGGCGCAGTGGTGGTGGGCAAGGTGAGCAGCGTCGACAGCTCGCCCAGCGTTTCGGGCACCAGGCGGTAGTAGACCCAGGAGGCACGCCGCTGCGAGGTCAGCAGCCCGACCTCTTTGAGCACCTTCAGGTGATGGCTGATGGTCGGCTGGGACAGCTCGAACGCGCCGGTGATGTCGCAGACGCACACCTCGCCGCCGGAGCGGCTGGCCACGATCGACAGGATGCGCAGCCGTACCGGGTCGCCCAGCGCCTTGAACACGCGCGCTACCCCGGCCGCTTGCTCGATGTTCAGCGGTTCGCGGGTCAGCGGCGGGCTGCACTCCAACATCTCAAGAGGGTCCACGCGACCTCCATATAGACACTTATCGAAATCAATATAGCTCTATATAGACATCCGTCGAAACCGGGGATATGGGAAGGGATGCACGGCAGAGCGAGCTTGAGACAGCGAAGGCCCCGCCGACTCGCGGCGGGGCCTTCAGCCTCCACGTGTGCGTACCGGTGTGCGTGTCGCCTCTCGGCGAAAGGCACAACGCGGCTCCAGCCGAACGGTAATCCGCGAAGGCAATAGGTGAGGCCCGGGGACACTGGGCACACCGGCCACGGCAGATGTAACCACGGCGCGACCGCCGATGTTCCCGGCCGACGACCTCCTGAGCGGCGACTCAGGTTCCGATAACGGTGCTGCGGCGTTCGATCAGCAGCACGTCCCGCCACACGCCGTGGTGGCGACCGATGCGCTCCCGGGTGCCGACCACCCTGAAGCCGAGCGCCTGGTGCAGCGCCAGGCTGGCGGCGTTCTCGGGGAAGATGCCGGACTGGATCGTCCAGACGCCGGCGTCCTCGCTGGCCGCGATGAACGCGCTCAGCAGGGCGCGGCCGATGCCGTGCGCCTGGCAACCGGGGTGGACGTAGACGCTGTGCTCGACGACCCCGGCGTAGACGCACCGGGAGGAGACCGGCGAGGCGGCCACCCAACCGACCACCTGCCCGGTGTCGGCGTCGGCGGCCACGTAACGCAGGTGCGGCAGCTTGCCGGCGGTGAAGCCCTCCCAGCTCGGCGCGGTGGTCTCGAAGCTGGCCTGCCCGGTGTCCAGACCGGCCTGGTAGATGGCCAGCACCTGGGAGGCGTCGGATGCGCGCATCGGCCGGATCTCCAGGCCCGCTCCGGCGGCGGGTTTGACCGCCTGGACGATCACCGAGTGCACCCCGTCGCCGTGATCGGTGGTCACGATGATGCGCACGCCTACGAAGCCGGCCGCCGTCAGCAGCTCGCGGTAGGCGGCCACCGGCAGTGCCCCGGCCACGCAGCCGATGCGCTGCTCGGCCTGGCGGCGGCGCTCCGGGTCGGGCTCGCCGTCGACCACGACGTCACTGACGCCCAACCGGCCGCCTGGTCGCAGCACCCGGAACGCCTCGGCCAGCACCGCCGCCTTGTCCTCAGACAGGTTGATCACGCAGTTGGAGATGACCACATCCACCCAGCGATCCGGCAGCGGCACCTGCTCGATCCTGCCGTGCAGGAACTCGGCGTTGCGCGCGCCGGCCTGCTCGGCGTTGCGGCGGGCCAGCGCGACCATGTCGGGGCTGGCGTCCAGCCCGTACACGCTGCCGGACGGGCCGACCCGGCGCGCCGACAGCAGCACGTCGATCCCGCCGCCCGCCCCCAGGTCCAGGACTGTCTCCCCCTCGCGCAGCTCGGCCACGGCGACCGGATCGCCGCAGCCCAGACTGGCCCGCACCGCCGCCGCGGGCAGAGCAGCGGTGTCGTCGTAGCCGGCCGCGCCGAAGCCCCCCTGCTCGAACGCGGTCGCCGAGCAGTCGGCGATGGGCTCGCCCTCCAGCGCGGCCCGCGCCAGATGCGAGTACCGCGCCACGACCTCGTCATGCGCCATGATCGCTCCTTCACTCACAGGTGGGCGCCGCCGGAACCGGCTTGCCCATCACCACGTCGGCCGCCGTCGGAAAACAGCTCACGCACGCCTCGTTGATCCGGTACAGGCTGGAGGTGCCCTGCCGCTCGACCAGCACGAACCGCACCTCGGCCAGGATCTTCAGATGGTGCGAGACGGTGGACTGCCCCACCCCGGAAGCGGCCACGACCTCACCCACGCTCATCGGCGTACGCCGCCGCGCCAGCAGCGACACGATCTGGATCCGGGTGGCGTCGGCCAGGGCCTTGAACCAGCTCGCGTACTCCTCGGCCTCCGCACGCGGCAGAAGCTCCGTCTCCTCGTTCATCGTTAATCGACGATAGTCGATATATGGATTCGCGGGAAGCGGCCCAGCCTCGACACTCCGCGGAGACCAGCTTCCGGAATTTCTCAATTCCGGAAGTAGACTCCAGGGATGACTTCCGGAAACACAACCCCAGCCATTCCGCAGGCCCCCGAAACAACTTCCGGAAACACACGCCGATCGCGAACCGTCGCGCTGCCCGGCCCGTACGCGCAGATCCTCACCGACTACGCCACCGCGCTGCAGCGCTCACCACTGGCCGACTCCAGCAAGACCAAGTACCACTCCCGGCTACGCGGCTACCTGGCCTGGCTCGCCGACCAGCATGAGGCCGGCGCACTCGACGGCGACCCGCTCACCGACCCCGTCGCCGCCACCGGCGCGGTGCGCGACTTCCGCCGCCATCTGAAGAACGGCCGCCGCGCCCCCAACACCATCGACACCTACCTGTCGGCCATCGACGACTTCTACGCCCGCCGCGGCCTCGGCAAACCCCAGGCCCGCCGCGAACGCGACACCCGCCGCACCGCCCCCCGCGCGTTGGACGAACGCCGCGCCCGCCGCTACGTCCGCCACGTCCAGCTGGTCGCCGACCCCCGGGACAAGGCCCTGGCCCTGCTGCCCTACTTCGCCGGCCTGCGCATCGCCGAAGTCGTCGGCCTCGACCTGGCCGACGTGCGCCTGTCGGCGCGCAAGGGCGAGCTACGCATCCGCGGCAAGGGCCGCGACGGCGGCAAGATCCGCCACCTGCCCGTCCACCCCGACCTACGCCAGGCCCTCACCGACTGGCTGAACGCCCGCACCGGCTGGAACGGCGCCGGCACCACCGCGGTGTTCCTCAACCAGCGCGGCGGCCGCCTGACCGACCGCGCCGCCCGCACCATCATCACCAGCCTCGGCGAAGCCTGCGGCATCAACGACGACCCCACCGCCCCCTTCGGCCCGCACGTCCTGCGCCACACCTTCGCCACCCAGCTCATCCGCGACGGCAAAGACCCCATCCTGGTCGCCGAACTCCTCGGCCACGGCTCCCTGGACACCACCCGCCGCTACGCCCTGCCCACCGAGGCCGACAAGGCCGCCGCCCTGGACGCCCTCATCACCGACCACTAACAGGCGACGAAGTCACAGATCGCTACCGCTAATTTCTGCACTCAGCCTCCTCGAAGGCCGGTGTGCGACGATCTCGCCGAACGAGGGCATTCCCAGGTCGACCGCCTGCCAGGCTTGTGCCGCTTGGGCATCGAGTTGGGCGAGCTTGGCCTCAGCGCCGGCGAGGCTGACCTTGAGGCCCTCGATCTCACCGAGCCAGCCCTCGCGCTCGGCTTCGGAGATCCGGTCACGAAGGTTGTCGCGAATCTCGGCCAGCCGTGCCCGCTGAGCCGGATCCGGCCGAAGGAGTGAGCACCTGACACAAGCGTGTTCATGCTGACAACCAGTGCCGAAAGCGCGGGCACAGGTGCCCAGCGACAGTTTGCGTCGTTCGAAATTTCTCTGCACTTTGTCAAGCGCTGGCCTGGCAGATGAATCTGCCATCCTGTGCAGGTGAGCGAGAACAATTCGGAGCGGGACCCTGACGTTGACTGGGTGCGCGTGGTGTTCGACCTTGAACCCGAGAACGGATGGCCTCCTGCGCGGACCGAGCGTGTGTGGGCGGTCAGGGTCGATAAAGATCGCGCCCGGCTGGGTAATACCCCGTTCTTCGCCCGTGGCTTTGCGCTCGACGATGTTGTCGTGGTCGCGCTCGACGAGGATGGGGTGCTGTGGGTGAAGCAGGCCGTGGAGTACTCCGACAACTGCACGATTCGGATCATCCCAGCAGAAGGTGGTCGTCGAGTCGAGGTGCGGCAAGCGGTGCTCGACGCCTTTGCACCGTTCGGGGTTGAGGGCGAGGGGATTGAGCAGTTCGGACTGGTCGCGCTGAACGTTCCGTCTGCTGCAGACATTCCTGCGGTGAAGCGATTCGTGATCCAAGGCGCGGAAGAGGGCCAGTGGCACTACGAAGAGGGCTGCGTCACTCCAAGATGGCAAGCGGCGGAGTAGCCGTCGGCGCTGTGCCGGGCGATCGGGTGTCATGGCCGAGTGGAGCGAATGCCCGGCATGCCGAGGTGGATCGGGGCGACTCTGGCGAGTCGGCGGGTCTGGTCTCGCTTCTGGCGGAGGAAGGTGAGGGTGAGGTCGATGCCTTCGATCTCGCCGAGCCAGCTCTCGGCTTCGGCTCGGGCTCGGCGGGCCAGGAGGTCGAGTTCGATCTCATCGAGTCGGGGCAGCATTTTCGGGTTTATGTTGATCATGGGACATCTCAGGCAGGCGTGTTCATGTTGGCAAGGGGTCCCGTAGGGCCGGGCGCATCCCCCTAGCTCGACTTTGCGCTGGTCGAAGTGTTCTTCGAACCCGAGCCATTCGGATTCGGTCACCGGGCGGTACTCGTCGGTCGGTCGGGCCTGGCGGCGGCGGTCGAGATAGGCCTGGTAGTGGCGGACGAGGTCTTCGTTGAACACCGCGACGTATCCCCGAGTTGTTTGCAGGTTCAAATGTCCAAGTAGGGCGGCACCGATGTGGATCGGGAGTCCGTTGTTGACCAGCTCGGTGGCCAGCAGCCGGCGGAAATCGTGGGGGGTGAAGCTGGCGGTCTGAAAGTCTGTGTGATGCTCAGCTAGCTCGGCGCAGCGTCGGCGGAGCATGACCAGGACGGTGGCGGGCGAGATGACACGGCGGACGGTGCCGAGCTGGCGTTGGAACAGGAACGGCATCGGTTCGCTCATCCGGCGTTCGTGCTGGTCGTAGCGTTGGATGAGAGGGATGGTCCGGCCGCCGTCGGTGTGTCTGCGGACGATGGCGGCGATGACGGCGAACAGCTCGGCCGACATGGGGATGACGCGCTCGCGGTCGGTCTTGGACGGGGCGATGACCAGCAGCGCGATGACTTCTCCGTTGGGGCGCTGGTATTGGCGGATGCTGAGGTGGGTGAGCTCGAGGAGCTCCTCGATCCGGATGCCGCTGTGTCGCAGGACCTCCGTGGTTGCCCATTCCCAGAAGGCCAGCTCTTCGGTGACGGTGAGGTTCAGGTCCACGTCGGCGGCCAGGTCGCGGACCCGGACGTTGGCCTGTCCGCCGTGGCGTTGGCGCCGTTCGTCACCGGCGGTCCAGATCCGCTGATAGAGGCTTCCCTCGAAGGTGAACGTCTGGCCCGGAGCGAGCGGGGAAGCGTGGTGCAGAAGGCCGCGGAGGTGGTGGTAGCGGTCTTCCAGGTGCGCCACGAGGGTGGGCAGCAGGGGTTGGCGGCGGCGGATCCGGTCGTCAATGCGTTCCTTGGTGCGCCGCTTGCGGACAGTGAGCCCGCGCAGCGCGTTGTCGGGGATCGGGCAGGGAGCGACCCATGGTGCCCACTGCTCGGGTTCCGCGACCGCCCAGCTATGCAGGTCAAGGTAGAAGGAGCGCACTGAGCGCAGGATGCGTTCGACCTCGTGTCGCTTGCCCTGGCCGTCCGTGCGGGTGTTGAGCGCCTCACGCCACCTCGCATAGAGGTCGGCGTCGATGCGCAGGTCTGGATGCCCGGGTGAGAGGGCTTCGATCTTGGCCCAGAACGCCCCGGCCAAGGACCGGGCGTGCTGATCGAGGGAGCTGTAGTCCAGTTCGCCGCGGCGCCGGGCCAGATAGTCCAGGATCAGCTGCCGTACTCCCCGATGCTGGATGGCGTAGCGATCGACGAGTTCTTCCAGCGTTCGCTGCCCCGGGAGCACGGCCGCGCGCACCGTCGCCGGTGTGCCCGGGGAGAACAGTCCCATCTCGTGCAGGACGGGCCAGGCCAGCTGGCCAGGAAACTGGCCGCGATTCTGCTTGCCGCGGGCCTTCATCGTCAGTCCTTGATCCCGAGACTGCCAGATGTAGTGCAGAAACGCCTCCGGCGTCAGGTCGGCCAGGGCAATCCCTTGTGTGGTCAACGCGACCGCGACGTCGAACAGGGCCGCAGTGTGGTGCATCGGGTGCACCGGATGATCCTTAACCCGCTTCCAGAACTCCTCCAGCAGCGGATCACGCTGCGCTTCCAGGAACCGTCCGCCATAGCCGGCGAACCGGGTCGACCGCAGTGCCAGTAACGACGGGCGGATGACGCGCAGCGCGAACAAGCAGGCCGCGCCAGTGCAGATCTCCTTGCGCCCGTGATGCTCGGGGATCATCATGTTGACCGGCCGGCTCGCCTCGTTCAGCCCGCTAGCCTCCCACCGTTGCTGCCAGCCACCACCAGGGAAGCCGCTGAGGTGCTCCAGGAGGAGACGGGCTCCACGGGCCCGCCGTCGTTCAGCGTCGCGGCCACCAGGCCAGACCTGGCGCATCGCCGCCTCGATCTCGTCAACGCCAGCATCCGCCAGATGGCGGCCATAAGGACCGGACGGGACCGCGGACGGCAGAGCGGGCGCGGCCTGCAGGCCAGCGAACCGTGTCGGCACCAGCCTCGTGGCTTCGTCAGAGGTCACCGTGGTCGTGGTCGGTTCAGCCACCAAAGACCGCCTTGATGTCGTCGGGGTCGTACCCGGCTGGATAAGAACGTTGCGGGCGAGGCCGGGTGTAGTGCTCGTGCAGCTTGTCGTGCATGTCCTCGATGCGGGCCACCAGGTAGTGCCCCGTGGTGTCCAGATGAGCATGGCGGAGTATGGTCTGGACCTCGGCCAATGTGAGGCGTTCGTCGCCGGCCATCCTGGTGGCGGCAGTGTGACGGGCGTCATGCAACGTCCAGTTGGTGCCCAACTGCTCGTTGGCCCGTTGCAGCACCCGCCTCATCGCCCAGTACGTCATCGGCCGCTGCTCTCCGCGACGGGTCCGCCAGATCGGCTGCCCGGGTGATGGCAGTCCGTCGGTAGCCAGGTAAAGGCCCAGATAGCGGAAAGCGTTCGGGGAGGCCGGGATCGGCTGGCGCAGCCGGGTGCCTTTGGAGACGACGTAGATCAGCTGGCCGCCCCAGTCGATGTCGTCCAAGGTCAGGCCGAGAAGCTCACTCGCTCGTGCTCCCGAGCTGACGTAGAACTCCAGCAGCGCCCGGTCGCGATCACAACCCATCGCGGCGAACAACTCGTCCCACAGGTTGTCCGGGATCGCACGCGGCGCCTGCTGCGGGACCCGTTGACGCAACCGCGCTCGACGGACCACCGGCACTGGTTCCAGCGGGCTGCGGTGCGCCAGCACCTGCCGCCGCTGCGCCGAGACGGGCACCGGGTTGACCACCGGGCCGGCTCCGAACCGGCCGTGGAAGGAATAGAAGCCATGCACGACGGTGAGCGCGTGATTGATCGTGCTCGGCGCGTATCCGGCCCGCAGCGACGGCTTACCGGTCTTGAGATTTACTGATCCCGCTGGAGCCGCGCCCGGCCGCTTGCGTTCGCGCTGCGGGTTCCGGGCCGTACGCAGCCAGCCGACCATCGTCGCGACCTCGGCCTCGGTCACCTTCTCCCAGTCGAGCTGGAGGAACCACAGCAGCCGATGCCACCGCAGAAGATCAAACGCATAGCTCCGGCATGTCAACGGGCTAGCATCTCCGAGCATCAGATCCCGTAGATAGGCGCTCACCGGCCGGAGTTCCTTGCCGCAGCCGTCCACCACGAGGAACGGCAAATGCACCCCCTCTCCGGCAACGACCGCCCCCACCGAGGGCACTGTCGCCCGCCCCTCCTCCAAAGCACGCCGCACGTCTTCGACCACGCCTCACCCTCTCAACAGACCAAGGCACATGTCCGGTCGGTGATCCAGATGAGGTGCAGTTAACAGGGAGGCCCAGGAACGCCTCCCATTCCTCGCTGCTGGGAGTGCGGTATTCCTCACTGGGCCGCACCGCCCGGCGGCGGGCGATGAACGCCCGGTGGGCCTCGATCGCCTCGGCGGGGTAGACGGCCTTGTAGCCCATCGTGGTGGTGATGTGCTTGTGACCGCATATGACCTGCGCGATGTGCGGCGGCAACCCGTTGAGCACGGCATCGGTGACGAACATCCGGCGAAAGTCATGAGGTCGGTAGTCCAAGGGCTGCCCGGCCGAATCTGTCAGTCCCAGGCCAGTCAATGCTTTGATGAGCAAGTCGCGGAAGCTCGTGCGTGTCAGCGCTCGCCGCTCACCGCCAAAGGTGCGCTGAAACAGCAGCGGCATCGGGGCGTTCCAGACCCGCTCCATCGTGTCGTAGGAGGCGACCAGCGGGATGGTTCCGCTGCTGTCACGGACGCGGCACACGATCGCGCTGAGCACATCGGCCAACTCCGGGCTGACCAACAGCAGTCGTTCCTCATCGCTTTTGGAGGGGGCGATCTGTAGCAGCGGAACCAGCTCTCCGGTCGTGGGCAGCTGGTACTGGGTGATGCTGTGGTGGCTCAGCTCCATGAGCTCTTCGATCCGGATGCCCGTGTGGCGCAACACCTCGATGGTGGCCCAGGTCCAAAACGCCTCATGTTCTTCGAAGGTGAAGTCACGGCGGGGACCTCCGGTGAGGCTCTGCGCCCACGTGCCATTGCGGCGATGAGCCAGGGCCAGGCGACGAAAGGAGTGCCCGCCCACAGCGAAGACCTCCCCTTCGGGGGTGGACAGCAGTCTCTCCAACCGCTCCTGGGCGGCCTTGCGCCGCTCGTTGACCAAGGTCACCAGGGCGGCAAGGGCCGGCAGGCGCTCGCGGGTGCGCTGATCCATCCGTGCTTTGCGCCGCTTGATCTCCTTGCCCCAGCTGACATCGGCCGCACTGATCGGGCACGGCACCGCCCAGCCACCCCAGCGGCCTGGGTCTTCGGCCGCCCATTGAGCGATGTCCAGATAGAACGCCCGGACCGTGATCAGCTGCGCGGTGCAGTTCAGACGAGGCCTGCGCACCTCGATCATCGTGCCGTCAACCTGCTTCACCCGCCGCACGATTGTGCGTAGCCGCTCCTTCCACGCGTGAGCGACGTGCGACTCCAGGCGCAAGGAATCAATTCCCGGATGATGCAGCTCCAAGTCACGCCAGAACTGCCTGCCCAGTGTCCCGGCGATACTCTCCAGCGTTGTGTAGTCCACCGCGGGCTGCCGCTCACGCAGATAATCCACGATCAGGTCCCGCACAGGGGCGCACTTGATCTGGTAGCGATCCATCATTTGCTCGACGCTGCGCTGCCCTCCGGCGGTGAAGACCCGCAAGGTCGCGGGCGCATCGGCGGGGAACTGCCCCATCGAGCGCAGCACCTCGTAAAACAGCGACGTGCCCTTGCCCTTTTGGGCTCCGATCTCCCGCTGGGTATGCGTGAGCTGCAGGCAGTCGCCGACGGCGATATCGGCGACCAAGCCGCCTTTGCTCACCATGATGATCGCGATCTTGGTCAGTGTTTCCCGCGCCAGGCGAGGTTCGACTGAGCGTGTACTCAAAGCCGCCCTCACCCGGGCGATGCCGTGAGGATCGCGTCGGCGCTCCAGCCCACGGACGAGGTAGTAGTTGTTGCGGGTCATCATCCACCGCATACCTGGACGGATCACATCGGCACACAGCAGTGCCAGTAATCCGCTCAGAAGATGGTTTCTGTCTCCTGGTCGCGCTCCCCGGTCGGCCTCAAGCCACGCCAGCGGCAGCTCCACCCAGTCTTGCCCGCCGCGGTCCTCGGCACCGCTGGCCAGCCAGCGTTCCTGCCAGGTCTCACCTGGGCAGCTGTGCAGCCAGCGCAAGCAGGTCGCCGCATCGCGGGTCAGAGCCGTACGCCAAGCCTTGCTTTCATTGTCCAAAAGCCTGCCCAGATACACCACGGCGTCGTTGAGACTCATCATGGTCGCCGGCCCCATCGGCTCGTCCCGAGCCGGAAAGCGTCGCCACAACTCAGCTACGGCCGGCGACGGCGACGAGGGCAGCGCTGATGAGCGGCTGGGCCGGTCAGGAGCTGAGGACGTCAGCGGCGACGTCGCCAGACCGCTCACAGCGTGCCTCCGAACAACACCTCCAGGCTGCGGGGGTCATATCCCGCCGCCGGTGGCGGCGCGGCCAGGCGGCGGCCCTGGCGCGCATGGTGGGCGAGCAGACCTTGGATGATCTCGTCCTGGCTGGCGGTGAGGTAACGCTGCGTCGTGGTCAACGCGGCATGGCCAAGCATCCACTGCACATCAACCAGCGGCAGCTCAGGATCGCGGGCCATCCGATAAGCCGCGGTGTGCCGCAGATCGTGAAGGGTCCAGTTCGCACCCAGGGTTTCGTTGACGCGCACGAACATCTTGCGTGCCGCGTGGTAGGTCAGCGGCCGCCATGGACGCCGCAGTGTCCACCACAGCGGTTGATCACTACCTCGCGGTATCCCTTGGCGATGCATCTGCTCCTGATACAGGCGCAGCCACACGAACGCATCCGGTGAAGCCGGCAGCCGCTGAACCTCTCGGCTGCCCTTGCGGACCACTGTGATCAGCTGCTGGCCAGGATCGGCGTCACGCTGCCGTACGCCCAGCAGCTCCGCCGCGCGTGCCCCGGTAGAGACCCAGAAGGCCAAAAGCGCCCGATCTCGATCCGAGCCCAAGGCACGAAACAGCTCGTCGAACCTGTCATCGGGGATGCGTCGGGGAATCCGCGTGGGAATCTTCGGCCGGTAACGCCCCTGCCGCTCAGGTGTTAAGGGAATCAGCGGATTGTGATGAGCGTGAGCCCGGCCACTGGTGTGCGTGCGAGCCAGCGGAAACGGGTTGATGATCGGTCCACTGCCGAGCTCCCGATGGAAGTCGTAGAAGGCACGCAGCACCGTCTCGCAATGCGCTTGGGTGCTGGGCGCGTACTTCCGTGCTGGAGCCAGCTTGCCTGTGATCGGATTCGGCGCACCCGGAGCCAGCCGTCCCGACGCTGGGATAGCGGCTCGCAGCAACGCTGATTCGCGTTGTCGGTGCGGGCTTTGGCCGGCAGGCTCGGGCTTGTCTGCCATCTGCAGCCACAGCATGAAGTCCCGCGCATCACCTCGGGTGGCGCGATGCCATGAAACCTCAATTGCGGTGAGGAAGCGCCACCAGCGCAGCAGGTCCATGCCATAGGAACGGGTCGTCGTCGCCGGGCTTCCCGACGCTCGCAGCTCCTTGAAGTACATCGCGGCCGCCGCGACCACCTGCCCGCCCGGAGCGATCAGCCGATACGGCTCCCACTCATTGCCCGTTTCCTCCAGTCGGCCTTGCAGCGGCATAACCAACGCTGATAAGTCCCGGCTGCCGCTCTCCCGATCGACCATGCAGGGAAGGTAGCAGCGGGCCCATCTATATGACTACTGACCTGCGGAAACTCGTGGTTTAGTTCAGTCAACACGACACCCTGCAGGGCAGCCCCGTCCCACTCGCCGGCCGCTCCGTCGAGCAGGTGCACCAGGCGGTGCTGCGCGCCGCCGCCCAGGGCGCGGACGGCGGCGTGAGCGCCGACCACCTACCGCACTGACCAGCCACAGCACCAAAGCGCCCGCAGTCCCGACGGGACTGCGGGCCCTCGGCGCACCGCGAGCCGATCACGTTCATCAACTGATCGATTCTCAACAAGATCACGATGGGGCAGAACGGTGCATGAGGCAGGGCCGAAGGCTTCAATCGCCGACGGGCAGACGGTCGAGTGTGCGCATGATGGCGGCGCGGCCGGTGCGCAGGGCGGCGGCCGGGTCGGTTCCGACCGGTCCCTGCCAACGGAGGTAGACCATGGCGGTGCCATGGCGCAGGCCCACGGCGACATGAGCAACCGAGTGGCGGTAGGTGCCCTTGGACCGGCGCGGCGGGTCGGGGCGCTGCACGGCGAAGGTCTTGATCTCGCCTGTCCACGGGCCGCTGGTGAAGGGTTGGAGTCGGGGATCGATGCTGTAGGACTGCTCGCCCTCGTCGGAGAGGCATGAGCCATCCCAGCCGAGCGACCTGGTGCGCGCCCGTTCGGCGCTCTGTTCCTCGGGCAGGAACAGCACGTCCTCGCGGACCGATACCTCACCGATCAGGCGACGGGTAACAGCGGGCGCGCCGCTGTAGGCGTTCTGCTCATGAAAGGGGTCCCCGCAGACCAGTTCATGCGAGCCCGGCGCGCTCCTTGGGACCGGCCACGACACCATGTCCTTTCCGTACGCGGACGGAGGGGGCAGGGCCGCGGCCATCGCGGCCGAGGCCGACCGCGTGGTGGTGGCGAGTGCGGATTCGGCAGGGTCGCCGCCAACGGCGGCCAGCACGGACGTGGCCGACACAGTGCCCTGGAGCAGTACATGTGGGTCCGGCTCGCTGTCCGCCTCGAACGGCCAGGACCACGTCACCTCCGCCAGCAGCCCGCCACGCGCTGCCACGATCGTCGCGCTGGCGCCCGAGTCGCCGTCCTCCGTCCAGACATCCGTAGTGACCAGGGCCTGCACGCCAAGCCACCCCCGCTGGTTGAAGTCGGCCACGTCCTTGAGCACGTCATCGTCGGAGCGGCCGCACTCCTCGGTGCCAGAGCTGGCCGCCGCGACCGCGCTCACCGCCGTCTCGGGGGAGGTGATCCAGAACCGCACCTCCAGCGGCTCGTCCATCTCCGGGGGCAGCAGCTTGCCGCTGTAGGTGGGCACGCCCTCGGGCGGCATCCGTGTCTCAATGTTCTCCGGCCAGCACCAAGCCAGAAGGGGAGTGCCCGGCAGGGTGACATGGTGGGCGTAAGTGACGTCGTCGTCGAGGTGCCCGCGCAGCCGGTCGGCGATCTCCTCGACCGAGGCGGCAGCCCGTGCCGGCATCGGCAGGGCGGGCGTCTTCAGCTGATCGAAGACACCGAGGGTGAACAACAGGGTGATGGCCGCGGCCGCGATACGCAGCCTCCGGAGCCTGGCAAGATCCACAATGGATACGACGCAGGGAATCCGGCCGAGGTTGACCCCGACGAACGCCCTCGTTATGGGCGCCATGTAGCACCGGATAACGCACCCGAGTCGCGCGGCGACTGTTCCGGTGAACCCGCAGGTCGCCGATACCTTGGCGACGGCCATGTACCGGATAACCATTCCTTATCCGGTACATCAACCGGTGTCCGCCGCGCGCTGCCCCTCAGGCTCCTCGCCGGCGAGCAACACCTGGTGAATGTGGGTATTGGGCTTATATGGGCCGGGCCTCGTCCTGCTTTGCAACGGCTGGCCACCGCGC
>NZ_JBSFPS010000123.1:0-27669 GCF_053588315.1 Streptosporangium sp. NPDC003464
GTCAGCGACGTGACGCGGCGGTTGCCGGTGGGGATGCCGCTGAACTCGGCGGCGAGGTCGTTGAGGTCGTTGACCGTCAGGTCGCGGATCTGGGGCAGCTGCTCCAGCTCGCCGGGGTCGGCCAGGCCCAGGTCGCCGACGGTCCGCAGCTGCTCCTTCTTTTTGAAGTTCTCCGCGCGCTGAAGGTCGTCCGGTGACCTTTCGGGCACTCCGGAGAGATCTTTGAACGGATTGTTCTCGGTCATTCTGATCGCCTCTTTCGATTGGGCGCTGTGCCTGTACCATAAGCTTTTGAAGCATGACAAGCAATGGCCGGTAATCATCCGCACAATTGATTTTTAAGGCGAGAGACTCCGTGGGTCCCGATCGACGGAAAGGGGATGGAATTGTCGATCTCCTCAGGGTGGACGCAGCTGGCGTTCGGTGCCGACATCGGTGACGGCGTCACACCTCTCGACTTCGCGGGCCGTCCGCTGATCGCTGTCCGGGAGGGCGGTGACGTGGGGGTTTATGATGCGATATGTCCGCATAGAGGTGCTCATCTCGGATATGGCGGAAAGGTCGATGGAAATGCAATCATTTGCCCTTTCCATGGACACAGGGTGCAATTAGGGGGCGACGGGGGAGGCCGTTTCCAGGTCGGCCGTCACCGTTCGACGGTCCGGGCCGGCGGCCTTTTCGTCCTGCCCGATCCGTCGTGCGACACCGGGCTCGAAGGATTTCTGGACGGCCTGCAGCGGAGCCACCGGATCGTGTCGGGATTCTCGTTACGGGTGAGAGTCCCGGCGGAATACGTCATCGAGAACGTCTTCGACGCCGACCATTTCGCCCCCGTCCACGGCCTCGACAGGCGTCCCCGGCTGAGCGTCCACCCGGCCGAGGGCGGGCCGCTCCGCGTCGAAGGAGACCTCGACATGGCGCGCCCCAACCGCTGGCAGGCGGGCGAGCCGGAGGGAGACCCGGCCAGGGCGCGGTTCCGCGCCCTGGTGTTCAGCCCCAACCTGGTGGCCACGGAATTGGGGCCGCCGGAGGAGCCCAACGTCGTCATCACCGCGGCCACCCCCGCGTGCGACGGGACCTCGACGGTCCGGGTGACGGTCGCGGTGCCCAGCACGAGGGCCGGCGGGCCCTTGACCGTCCGCGAGGTGGCCTCGCTCGTCAGCGGCAGCCGCACGGCCTTCGAGCAGGACGTGGTGATCTGGGAGCACCTCGACACCTCGGTCGTCCCCCGATACACCGAAGGCGACGATCTCGTGCGCGCCTACCGGGCCTACTGCCGGCAGTTCGGCGCCGGCCGGTGAACGGCGACCCGACCGGTCAGGCCGGCGGCGACCCGACCGGCCCGCCCGGGTCGGCCGTCACCGGTGACTGGGACGGCCTGGCCGTCATCGGGAGCGGCCGGGGTGACGACACGGGCCGGGGTGACGACACGGGCCGGGGCGGCGGCGTGCTGTGGCTGCACGGCTACACGATGAGCGCCGCCATCTGGCCACCGCTCTGGAGGCACCTGCCGGGCCGCGGGCACGTGGCGGTCGACCTCCCCTGGCACGGGCGGTCGAGGCCGCTGCGCGGCGGGGAGGACCGCGCCGCGCTGGCCGACCTGCTGGCGGGCCGCGCGCTGGAGGCGGGGATCCGGCACGTCGTCGCGCTGTCCTTCGGCACCGTCGTCGCCCTGGAGATGGCGCTGCGCCACCCGCGCGCGTTCGCCTCCTGGACGCTCGCCGCGCCGTCCTACGCCGGTGGCCCGCAGGAGCGGGCGGTCGAGCGCCACTACCTCGATCTCGCCCTGCTCCACCGGAGCACCGGTTCGAGAGCGCGGACGGCCGCGCTCTGGATGTCGTGCCGACCGATCTTCGGCGGGATCGCGGCACGCCCCGCGGCGCACTCCGCGCTCGCCGACGTCATCGGCCGGCACGCCTGGGACGAGCTCGCCGGCGCCGGCATCCGCCCTCTCCTGGAGCCGCGGCAGCCGGTGGCGCGCCTGTCCGCGGTGGCCGCCCCCCTCCTGGTGCTGGTGGGCGACGGCGAGCTCCCGGCGCACCGCGCCTGCGCCGAGACGATCGCGGCGGCGGCCCCCGGCGGCGCCCTGCGGGTGCTCCCCGGCACGGGACACCTCGCCCTGCTCGAGGAGCCACGCGCCGCCCTGCGGATCGTCGGCGCGCACCTCGCCGGGGCGGAGCACGGCGGACCGCCGGACCCCGCTCCGGCGGAAGTCAGCCGTTGACCCACCGGACCAGCCGGTTGAGCACCCGCATGCCGTCGTGCGGGCGCCCGGCGTATCCGTGTTCGGCGGCGCCGAGCGGGACGACGTTGTCCACCCCGCGGGCGGCGATGGCGTCCCGCAGGGCGAGCCGGGTCCCCTCCGGAGCCACCCCGACCGTCGATACGGCCGGCCCCAGCGACGGGAGCGCCCGGCGCAGGTCGTCGACCGCGCGCACCAGGACGAGCCGGGAGCCGGGGTGGTGGGCGAGGTCGAAGGCGCCGTCGACGCGCACGACCGCCGACGACACCTCGGGCCAGTCACCGTTGACGTGCCAGCGCCC
Source organism: Streptosporangium sp. NPDC003464 (assembly GCF_053588315.1). Taxonomy (NCBI): domain Bacteria; kingdom Bacillati; phylum Actinomycetota; class Actinomycetes; order Streptosporangiales; family Streptosporangiaceae; genus Streptosporangium; species Streptosporangium sp. NPDC003464. The sequence continues at coordinate 2,544 of NZ_JBSFPS010000123.1, forward strand.
GGTGCCGAGCAGCCCCCTGCGCAGCCGGGTGAGGTTTCCCTGGGCCTGCGGCGAGGGCCGGTGCGGCAGCGCCCTGTCCCACTCGGCCAGCACCCGGGCGAGCGTGCGCGCGTAGTCGTCGGCCGTGGCGGCGTCGCACTCCACGACGTGCAGCAGCGAGGAGGTGCAGGCGGCCTGATTGGCGATCAGCGAGTCGACCGCGGCGCGGCGGGCCGCGGCCTCCGGATCCGCCCGCAGCAGCTCGGCGCCGATCATGCTCAGTGAGAACCGCGGCCCCATGACCAGGGTGTCGGTGGCCCCGCCGCGGGCCGTCACGCTGCGGACGGTCTCGGCGCCTCCCCAGACGACCCGCCGGTCGAAGGCTCCGTCGGCGAGCAGGGTCGCCTCCATCCGTTGGTCGCCGCCCCGCCAGTAGGCGAGAGTGGTGTGCCTGGCCAGCGGGTGGGCGGGGTCGGTGTCCCGCAGCGCCGCGCCCAGCGCGACGACGAGCGCGGCGGCCTCGGCGGCGGGTTTGACGACGCAGGCCCCCCTGGTCGCCCACGCCCACAGCAGGGAGACCACCGGCACCACGGGGGCGTTGCCCGCGGTCAGGTGGAGCTGCCTGGTGGGGAAGGCGCGCAGCGCGGGCGGCACCTCACAGATGTGGTCCGCGAAACGGGCGGTCACCCCGGAGACGGTCGTCTCGTCGATCTTCCGCCAGGTGTCGAGCGCGGCCGTCCCGAGATCGCGCTCGATCATGCGGCCGACGGCGGCGCCGTCGAAGAGCGAGGGCAGCTGGGCGAGGAAGGCGCGGTGCGCGCGGTCGGCGACCAGCGAGGTCGCCGCCAGCAACGCCCCCGCCTCGGCCGCCTCCGGAGAGCCCGACCGCAGCGCCGCCCCGATCGCGTCCACGAAGGTGAGGACCTCCGCCAGGGGCGTGCGGGCCAGCTCCAGCAGCGCGCCCGCGGGGTCCGGTTCGGGCAGCGAGGAGGCGTCCGGGGCGGGGAGCACGAGCACCTGCGTCTCACCGGTGAGCTGGAGGGTGTCGCGGTCCACCACCGCCCGCCCGATCAGGTGGCAGCCGTCGGCGGTCGGGCCCTGGACACGGCGCGACCCCCGCTCGGCGACGGCCCGGCCGACGTCGGTCACCCGGGGCCAGGGCGGCATCACCACTTCCCCCCGCACCACGGCCGGGAGCCGGACGACCTGCGTCCCGGCCACCGTGCGGGCGTCGAACATCACCCCGCTCCCCCTTCCACGGTGGCGCATCCGCGCTCTCCGGCCCCGGCGGCCCGCACGATGGGGGCGGCCAGGGTCGGTCCCGCCAGGCCGCATCCGCACGGGTCGCGGCGGAGCCGTACGGCGTCGCCGGTCACGACGGACCCCGGGTAGGAGAGGGCGAACGGGTCCAGCACGGCCAGCCTGCCCACCACGTCGTCGCCGTCAACGGGGACCAGGAGGTCGTCCACGACGACCGGCTCGACGCACGGAGGGACGTGGTAGCGATCGTTGACGCAGGTCAGGAAGACCGTGTTCAGCTCCGAGGTGGAGTAGGTGTCGACGCACCGGCCGGGCGGCACGCCGAGACGGTCGCGGACCCCCTCGACCAGCTCCTCCCGCCGGATCGCGGTGCGGCCCTTCCAGCCGCCGCCGGTGACCACCTGACTGCCCGGGAGCAGCCGTACGTGCCGGCCCGCCGACGCGAGGTGATCGATGAGATCGGAGACTTCCGCGGGCGTCCCGAACACCAGCACGGGCCGCTCGGAGCGTGCCAGGAAGTCGGCCGCCGCGTCGTGGTCGGGGGCGCCCGGCGGGCCGGGGCCGCCCGTGAGGGAGCGCAGGTCGAACAGGGCGGCCCGCAGGTGGTGGACGCGCACGGCGCCGGCGGCCAGGCCGGCGGCCCCCGACTGGATGCCGAGGCCCAGCCCGGGGGCGACGAGCTGGAGGAAGTCGTAGGTCCCCGCGCGGAGCGTCCAGGGCAGCCGCACGCCGGAACAGGCGCGGAGGGCGGCGAGGGTCGGGCGGTCCCTCGGCACGAGGGACGGCCGCCCGCCGGTGCCGCTGGAGAAGGTGACGTAGACCCCGTGCCGCTTCAGGGCCGCGCGCCACTGGTTGATGTCGCCGGTGGCGAGGTCCAGGTCGGTGAGCCGCTCGGTGAAGATCGACCCCAGCCAGCGGGTCAGCTCGGCCGGCGCGTCCTCCAGCCAGGCCGGGTCGTAGCTCTTGAAGAGTCCGTCGGTGACCAGGAACCTGTCACGGATGTCGGCCACGGTGACCGCCGGGGCGGCGGGCGACTCGTCGACCAGCGCGGCGTAGGCCGGGATGGCGGCGGCGTAGCGACGGTGGTTGCCGACGAGGACGGCCTCTCTGAGGCGGGCCACCGCCCCCTCGTCGATCGGGGCTCCCGTGGACCAGAGCCTGGTGCAGACGAGCAGGGCCTGCACATCGGGGACGGCCGTCAGCCGTGGATTCGGACCGGGCACGGTCCGATAGTCGCTCCTATTCGGCGGCCTGAACAGAGCGTGGGGCGAAGAATGCGTGCGACATTCCCGGTCGGCCATCTTGAATTTCGTTATTTAACGGCTGATTGCGTATTATAAACCCCGGATATGGGTGAGCAGAATGGTCCTGGGGTGCCGCGGTGCCGGGCCACCTGCGGCAGGAGGCGCCGGCCTGACCCGCTCGCAACCGCGACGACTCCAACCCGACGACTCCAACCCGATGACTCCAACCCCGCGGCGACTCCGGCCCCGTGGGCGTCCCTCACCGCCGGGCGCGTCGACGGGCGGCCGGCGAACGCATGCCATGAATAACTATTTATGCTGATATATCCATAAAATACGGACTGCATTTCCCGTCCCCCGGACGCCGGCGTCCATGGAAGGCCGCGGACGGATGACGGCCGGGGCCGCCGGGCCTCCCGGCGGACAGGGAATGGGCCGGACCTACGCCTTGGCGGCGGCGCTCTCGCCGGTGAACGCGGCCACGGCGCCCAGGCCGAGATAGACCACGCCGCTGGTGACGTCCAGGCGGCGACGGGCGCGGGCGGAGCGGCGCAGGCGGCCCGCCATGGCGGAGGCGAGCAGGGCGAAGGCGCCGTCACTGGCCAGGCCGAGCGCGATCCAGACCGCGCCCAGCAGCAGGATCTGCGGGGCGATCGGCCCCCGGGCGGGGTCGGTGAAGTGCGGCAGGAAGGCCAGGAAGAAGATGGCGGTCTTCGGGTTGAGCACGTTGACCACGAAGCCCTCCCAGAACATCCGGGACCGGTCGGCGACCGGCGGCCCGGAGGTCTCGGCGTCGTCCTGGCGGGACATCAGCTTGCGGACGCCCAGCCAGATCAGGTAGGCCGCGCCCAGATACTTGACCACGGCGAACGCGGTCGCCGAGGCGGCCAGCAGGGCGCTGACCCCGAGGGCGGCGGCGGCCACGTGGACCACGGAGCCGAGGTGGATGCCGAGCACCGACACGATGCCCGCGCCACGGCCCTGGGCGACGCTGCGGGTCACGATGTAGAGCACCGCGGGCCCCGGCACGAGGAGCAGGGCGAGCGTCGCCGCAGCGAACAGGGCGAGTGTCGTCAAATCTGGCATATCAGGATCGTAGGATGGCCCGGTCCCTGACCGCCTCAGGTTTTCCGCGGGGTGCTCTCAGGGGCTCTTCGCCGCGCGGAGCAGGTAGCACCACAGGACGGCGGCCCCCGCCAGTGCCTGGGCGGCCAGGAAACCGCCGAGCGCGGCCGGTCCGCCGGTCAGCGCCAGCGCCAGGGGGAGGCAGCCCAGCGCCGCGAGGTCCGCGCCGGTCACCCCCCACAGCATCGGCCCGGTGGGCACCGCCCCGGCGGGCGTCTCGATGACCGGCATCGCGTGGTCGATCGGACGCCGCCGCGCCATCCGCAGGCCCGCGGCGGCGAGGGCCGGAGCGGCCAGCGGCCCGAACAGCCACCACGGACCTCCCGGGAGCATCCCGGTCAGGGTCAGGCCGGTCAGGGCCAGGGTGAGCCAGGCGGCGCTCAGCAGTGCCGGCAGCAGTGCCCGGGCGGTGAGGGCGGCACGGGCGTCGACGCCGAGCAGGCGTGCCAGGCCCGGGTTGTCCGCGTCGCGGCGTGCGCCCGAGGTGCCCGCCACCGAGGCGGCCAGCGCACCGGCGAGCACGGCGCCCGCCGTGATCGCGCTGATGCCCCCGGTGGCCTGGGCCACCACCGGGGGCAGCGCGGCGGCTGCGAGCAGGACGGCCGGCCGTCCCGGGCGCCGTCCGAGGCGGCGCCAGTCCTGCCAGGCCAGGGCCAGCGGGGCGGGTAGCGGCGGCCACGGCCGTGAGCGCAGGGCCCGTCCGCGCCAGTGGTTGTCCTCGGCGATCCAGGTCAGGGCGCCGGGATCCATGCCGACTGTCGCGTCGGCCACATGACCGGCGCGGGTGGAGGCGGCCAGCAGGCTCCGGGCCGGGATGCGGGTCAGGGACGACCAGGCCAGCCGTAGGAGCAGGGCGGCCGCCACGGCGGCCGCGCCCGCGAGGACCGCGCCCAGCGTCGCGGGCGCGGCCGCGACGGCGGGCAGGGACCGGCGCGCGGCTCCCGAGGCCGACAGCGCCGCGGCCGCCGCCAGGACGGTGATCGCGACGAGGGCCACGTTCAGCCACGAGTTCCAGGTCTGCGACGACTGCGAGAGCACGGTCAGCGCCATCCCGCCGGCCGCCGCCGACACCCCCAGGACCATGGCGGCGGCCAGCCGTACCGCCAGCTGGTCCGGCGCGCCCAGGACGGCGAGCAGGCCCATCCCCAGCGCGGCCCCGACCGGTACCGCGACCAGCAGGAGCAGCCTCGCGGTCCGTCCCAGCACTTCCCGGCGGTCCAGCGGGGACAGCAGCAGCCAGGCGGCGTCGGGGCCGGTCAGCGCGACCGGGCCCACCACGCGGGCGACGGCGAGCAGGGCCGTGTAGGCCAGTGCGACGAGGGCGACTCCGGCCCCCATCCGGGACGGATCGGGCTGCCGGACCATGGCCGCCAGCGCGGAGGAGACGGGGTGGGCCAGTACGGCGGCCGCCATCGCCAGCCCGAAGAAGGCGGCGTAGCGGTCCAGCCAGCCCGTGGAGGTGCGGCGGCGCGACCGGATGGACGCGCGGATCGCCGAAACGCCGCTCATGCCCTGCCCGCCGCTCATGCCCCGCCCGCCGCGCGTCCGTCCGCTGTGCCCCTGCTCGCCGCACGCCCTTCGCCCCCGTGCCCGGTCCCTGCGCGCCCGTCCGCCGCGCGCTCATCGCCCGTGCGTCCGTTGTCCGGGGGCGGGGCCGTGGCCCGCCCGGCCGTCGTGCGCCCGTCGTCCAGGTGCCCGTCCGTCAGTACGGCCTGGCGGGCACCGGTGGCGCCGGCGAGCCCGAGATCGTGGGTGGCCATGACCACCGTGCCGCCGGAGGCCGCGTAGTCCACCAGGATCGCCGCCAGACGCTGCCGGAAGGCGGAGTCGAGCCCGCGTTCGGGCTCGTCGAGCAGGAGCAGCCGGCTCGGCCGGAGCAGGGCGCCCGCCAGCGAGAGCCGCTGCCGCTGGCCGGTGGAGAGGGTCAGCGGTGAGGCGTCCGCCCGCCGCTCCAGATCGAACAGCTTCAGCGCCGCGTCGACCTCCAGCCGGGGTGGCATGTGGACGGCGCGCACCAGCTCCAGGTGCTCACGGGCGGTCAGCCCCGGATACCAGGCGGGCTCGTCGCCCACCAGGACGACGTCACGCCAGAAGGCGGAGTCGTCCCTCGGCGGGCCGCCCAGGACGTCGAGCTCGCCCGAGCCGGGGGGCTGCAGCCCGGCCAGGCAGCGCAGCAGCGTCGACTTCCCCGCGCCGTTCGCGCCGATCACGGCGACGATCTCGCCGGGCGCGGCCGTCAGGCCGACGGCCCGGAGAACGGGGTTGCCGCCGAGTTCCACCCCGACGTCGCGGACCGTGATGATCGTTGGAGACACCGTTCGAGCGTACTCGGCGCCCTCCGGGTCCGCGCGGGCCCACCGCGGACGGAAGCGGGTGAACCGGCCGCGGCGGGATCGCGGGGACGGATCGGCCGTGGCGGGCCGGCCGGTCATGGGCGGGCGGTTGCGCCCAGGCGCGACGGGGATCGGTCGCCGGCGGCCCGCCCACGGGCGGACCGGCGTACGAGCCCGGTTACGGACGGGTCGCGGAGACGAGGGCGGCCAGCAGGGCGGTGGTCGCCGGGGGGACGGGAGGCTCGCCGTAGGTGGCGGCGTAGACGTGCCGGGTCGAGCCGGGGAGCTCGATCACGTTGACCTTCGGGTGGCGGTGCGCCCGCAGCGCGAGGGCCGGCAGCGCCGTCACCCCGATCCCGGCCGCCACCAGGGCCTGGACGGCGACGATGTCGTCGGTGGTGAAGGCGATCTCCGGCTCGAAGCCCGCCTTGGCGCACAGGTCGAGCAGATGGCTCCGGCACCGGTCGCAGCCCCCGATCCAGCGGCTGTCGCGGTGGGAGGCCAGGTCGCCGGGCCGGCCGGCGGTGACCAGATAGCTGGGGTCGTCCAGCAGGTGGACCAGCTGGATGCCGTCGTCCTCCGGGGCGGTGTCGTCGTAGCGGAAGATGACCGCCACGTCCACGTAGCCCGCGCGGAGCATGCGCAGGGCCTCGGGCGGCTCGGTCTCGGTCAGGCGCAGTTCCAGGCCGGGGTGGTCCCCGGCGAGCAGGGCGGCGGCCTCCGGCACGAACGTGCCCAGGGCCGAGGGGAAGGCGGCCAGCCTGGCCCGGCCCGCGCGCAGGCCCACGTGCGCGGAGAGCTCGGCCGAGGCGGAGTCGATGCGCCCGACGATCTCGATGGCCCGCTCCGCCAGCAGGCGGCCCGCCTCGGTGAGCCGGATGCCCCGGCCGACCCGCTGGATCAGCTTGGCCCCCGTCTCGCTTTCGAGCTTGGCCAGGTGGTGGCTGACCGAGGGCTGGGAGTAGTGCAGTTCCCTGGCCGCGGCGGTGACCGATCCGTGTCTGGCCACGGCGGCGAGCACGCGGAGCCGTACGACATCGAGCATGTATCAACATTATCTATGAATAAGCGGAAAGATAGGCATTAGACGTTATGAGTGGTCCGGCGCACCCTTGAGACATGGGAACGATGACACTCGCCCGTCCCGGCCTGGCGGAACTGGTCGCGGGGGTCCGGGAGCTGGCAGACGGCTCCACCGCCCCCCGGACGACGGCCTTCGCCGTGGCCGACCTGCTGCGCGACCGGCTGCCCTCTCCCGAGATCCTCACCGAGCGGGAACGGCTGGGGGATCCGGACCACTACGTCGGTCACACCCTCCACACCGAGGCCGCCTTCTCGATCCTGGCCGTGGTCTGGCGGCCCGGCCAGGAGACGGTGATCCACGACCACATCGCGTGGTGCGCGTTCGGGGTCCTGCAAGGGATCGAACACGAGACGCTCTACCGTCTCGACGGCGACCACCTGACCGAGATCGGCCGGACGGCCAACCACGTGGGGGAGGTCAGCGGCTTCGCCCCGCCCGGGGACATCCACAAGGTCCGCAACACCGGCGACAGCACGGCGATCTCCCTCCACATCTACGGCGCCGACCTCAGGGCCGCCCCGAGCAGCGTCCGCCGGATCTACGATCTGCCCGTCCGCTGAGCCTGGCCGGCTCTCCGGGGACGCTGTGCCTCGACGGCTCTCCGGAGACCGGCGCGCCAGCCACCTCCAAGTGACCGACAAGCTCCCGGCGTCACGATGAGGACGTCCCGGTCCCTCCGGAAAAGGAGCGAGTCATGCGGAAGATCACACGCCTGTACGCGCTGGCCATCGCCCTGGCCGTGCCCGCCTTCTCGGTGCTGCTGTCCGGCACCGCGGAGGCGATCCGCATCGCCAACCACTGCGAGCCGTCCGTCGACGGTGATTGACCGGTCCGTCCGGCGCCGCCGGATCAGGATGATCCGGCGGTGCCTCGTACGGGGTGTCTACTGCCGCAGGCGCGGGTGGTACGCCGAGGGCGAGCGGTGGGCGCGGCGGGCGACCGAGGCGGCGGACAGCACGGATCTCGCCGGGCACGCGACGATCCTGGTGGATCTGGCGTCGCTCTGGCACGGGCTCACGCGCCACACGGAGGCGCATGAGTGCGCCCGGCGGGCGGTGGAGTCGCTGGCCGCGGCGCCCCCCGGCCCCGGGCGCGACGGACCGCTCGCCGACGCGCTGATCCGGATGGGCGACGTCGAGCGCAGATGGGCCCGGTACGCCACGGCCGAGGAGCACCTGCGCCAGGCGTTCGAACTGGTGGACGGGGCCGACCACGAGCGGGGCGCGGCCGTACGGCTGGCCCTGGGCGTGCTGTGCAAGGAGACCGGCCGGTACGGCGAGGCCGAGGAGTGCTACCGGGGAGCGCTGAGCCGCCTGGAGCGGCCGGGAGCCGACGACCTGGCGCGCGCCGACGCCCTGCACAACCTGGCGGGGCTCGCGCACGCCCGGGGCGACGACGGCCCCGCCGGAGAGCGCCACGCGCGGGCCGCGATCGAGATCCGGCAGGGAGCGCTCGGCCCCCGCCACGAGCACGTCGCGGCGGACCTGGCCGTGCTCGGCGCGGTCCTGACGGGACAGGGCAGGCGCGCCGAGGCGGAGGAAGCGTTCCATTGGGCCGTCGACATCTTCCGCGAGCGGCTGGGAGCCGACCACTACGAGGTGGCGGTGTGCCAGGTGAACCTGGCGCACCTGGACGACCTCCAGGGCCGTCCGGAGGAGGCGGGGCGCCGCTACCGGGAGGCCCTGCGCGTCAAACGTCGTGTCCTCGGCCCCGGTCACCCGGAGGTGGAGCGCCTGTCCGCGTCCGTGCGGACGAGATCCGACTGAGGGGCCGCGGGGACGGGCCGGCGCCCGGGACCCCGCGCACCGGCCGGGCGAGGCCGGGTCCGGTTGAGGGGCCGCAGGGCCCGCGGGGACGGGCCGGCGTCCGGGGCCCTCCGGGCGGACCCGGTGCGGTGCCTTCGGCCCCGGGTCAGCCTTCGGCCCCGGGTCGGCCTTCGACCTCGGGCTTCCTGTCCAGGCCGAGGCTCTCCTTGATGGCCTCCAGGCGGGCGGCGCCCTCGACGTCGAGGGCGGCGCGTTCGACCTCGATCATCCGGGCTTCGACGGAGTTGGAGGTCAGCTCGGCCTCGCCGAGGGCGCGGGCGTAGCGCTTCTCGATCTTCTCGCGGACCTGGTCCATGGTCGGGGTGTCCCCGGCGGGGGCGAGGCCGGACAGGTCGCCCATGGCCCTGTTGAGCTGCTCCTGCATCTTGGCCTGGTCGAGCTGGGAGAGCAGGCGCATCCGCTCGGCGATCTTCTTCTGCAGAGCCATGGCGTTGTTCTCGACCGCCGCGCGGGCCTGGGCCGAGGCCTGTCCGGCGCGTCCGTGCATGAGCTGCGCGTCCCGGAGCGCGGTCTCGGCCGCCACCAGCCGGGAGGCGAAGGCGCGGGCCGAGTCCTCGTAGGACAGCGCCTTGCGCTCGTCGCCCGCGGCCCTCTCCCGCTCGGCCAGCAGGACGGCCTGGCGGGCGTTGGCCTGGAGCTTCTCGGTCTCCTCCAGCGAGCGGGCGAGCCTCATCTCCAGCTCGCGCTCGTTGCCGATGACCGCGGCCGCCTGCTGGGTCAGCCGCTGGTGCTGCTCCTTGGCCTCCTGGATCGCCTGCTCGATCTGGACCCGGGGGTCGGTCAGCTCGTCCAGCCGGCCGGACACGGCGAAGACCAGATAGCGCCAGGCCCGGCGGATGACCTTGAACATGGGGGGCTCCTTAGAGATCCGGCGGCTCAGCGATCCAGTGCGTCGCGGGTGATCTGTTCGGTTTCGTGCAGGCCCTGGCGGACCCCTTCGAGGCTGTCGGCGAGTTCGTCGAGCACCCGGGCCGGCTCCAGGGCTCCGGCCGCCGACATCGCCGACAGCTCCACCACCCGGGCCAGGAGCCCCTCGATGCTGATCGTGCTCGACTCCATCCGGGCGAGCACCTGGGCACGGGTCTCGGAGAGCCGATCGACCACGGCCCGCTGGGCGGCCAGCGAGGCGAGCGCGCGGTCGATGTCGTGGACCAGCCCCTGCTTGGCCCCCTTCCGGGCACGGGTGAGCCGCGCGTGCTCCTGCCGGAGCCGGTCGAGGTCGAACCTGGCGAGTGCGGTCCCGGTGAGCGAGGCCTGCTCGGCCAGGCGTTCCAGCGTGGCCGTGGAGTCGTCGACCTGGGGCCGCATCAGCGCGATCCGCTCGGCCAGCGGGCCGTTCCCCATGGAGGCGCTCAGCTCGCCGAAGCCGTGCGCGGCCGAGCCGGCCCGGCCCAGCCAGTAGGCCTCCTGGCTGCCGGCGGTGACGGCCGGCGCGGCGCGGCCGCCGCGGCCCTGGAGGGCGGCGGTGGCCGCCTTGGCCAGCCAGACGGCGACCCCGACGGCCCCGGCGGCGGCCGGGTGCACGCTGACGGCCCACGCGGCGCCGCTGGCGGTGGCGCCGAGCAGCAGGCCCCACGGATCGCGTAGTTCGTCGATGAGACGGGACATCAGAAGTTGGATACCACCGCGGTGAACACCTGGTCGATACTTCCGGGCTCGCGAGAGTCGTACGCGGCCGCGTCGGTCGCCTCGGAGATCGTTCTCAGCACGCCGAGGTCGGCGTCCTGGCCGTAGGCGATCGTGAACATCCGCACCGAATCCTCGGCCGACTCGGCGCGCAGGCCGGGCAGCAGGTTCTTCAGCGAGATGCTCTCGACGTCCTCGTTCTTGCCGTCGGTCAGGAAGACCACCGCGTTGATCGCGTCGCCGCTGTGCCGGTCGCGCACGTGCCCGTAGGCGGCGAGCGCGGTGTCGTAGAGGCCGGTCCCGCCGTCGGGGGTCAGGCCGCCGAGCCGGGCCCGCAGGTTCTTGCGCTGGGCGGCGTCCACCGTGGCCAGCGGGGCCAGCTCCAGATGGTCCTTGGCCCCGTCCCGCCTGGTGGAGAACATCCACAGCCCGACCTTGTCGTGCGGGCCGAACTGGGGCAGGGCGTTGATCGCCGCCTGCTTGGCCAGCTCCAGCTTGCTCTTGCCGGTGCCCGGCACGGTGGCGCCCATCGAGCCGGAGACGTCGATCACCATGAGCACGTTCGCGGGCTTGCGCAGGTCGGCCCAGCTGGAGAGCACCTTGTCCAGCACGTTCGGGGCGGGCGGGCTGAGCGTCGTCTCCGGTTCGGCGGCCAGCAGGCCGTTCGCCTCGGTGATCAGCTTGCCCGCCTTCCCCTCGTACGACCGGAAGGCGGACTCGGCGAACCGTCCCTGCTGCTCCGGGGCCTGCAGGTAGGCTAGGAAGTCGGCGGCCACCCGGCGCTTGACGTCGTCCACCCACGGCGCGGTCAGCACGGCGTAGGGGTTGTCGGAGTAGAGGGTGCCCTCCTTGGGGTAGATCGCCACCAGCGGCACCCTGGGCCTGCCGTGCTTGCCCAGCGTCTCGGGGTCGCCCGTGGGGTTGCCCTGGTTGTAGTCCCAGACCGACTTCTCCTCCACGGCCACGGCGGAGATGTAGCTCAGGCCCGCCCCGGCGTCGTCGGCCCGCTGCAGGTTCGACAGGAACGTCAGCGTCGTGTCACCGTAGTGCACGATCGAGCGCTCCACGTCCCGGACGAAGGTCCGGGCCTTGGCGTCGGCGACGTTCTTCTCCGACAGGTCGCCCGACAGGCCGGTGGCCGCGAAGTAGGCGCCGACGGTGGCGTTCAGGCCGCTGGTGGAGAAGCTGGGGTTGGTCTTCCCCAGGCGGAAGCGGCCCCACTCCGGATGGCCGTACTTGGCCCAGGAACCGGCCGACAGGTCGAGCAGGTCGGACCAGCCGAGCTTCTTGCCCGGCCAGCCCAGTGCCTCGGCCATCGGCTTGGGCATCGCGATGACCAGCGGTGTCTTGGCGATCGACGGGTTGTCCGCGGTGACCAGGGCGCCGGTGTCGTTGCCGGCGGCGCGCTGCTGGAGCAGGGTGACCCAGCCGCTGCTCGCCGGGGACCAGACGTCGGGCCGGGGGCCGTCCTGGCGCTCGTCCCAGCCGCGGGCCAGCGCCTGCATCGCGCCGCCGCTGGCCTTGGTCTCGACGACGACGTCGGCGCAGCGCTCGCCGACCTTCCGGCCGTTGTAGCCGGCCGCGATCTCCCGCAGCAGCTCGGCCTTCTCCGACGACGCGGCCACGGTGAGGGTGACCCCGCCGTCGCCGCAGCGTCTGGACGGGCCGTCCCCCTCCTGCCGGGCCGGCCCGCCGCCGCCGACGTACAGCCGCAGCCCGACGATCAGCGCACCGGCAAGAATGATCGCGATGACGAACGGGGCGAAGTTTCTCCGCGGTCGCTGCGGCTGTTGATACAACCCGGCCTCCCGGTGGTGTCAGTACTTGTCCGACGAACAACCCCCCGCCAGAGTTCGCAGCGGCGGGTGGCCGTTCAGAAGTTGGAGATCACACTGGTGAAGACCTGGTCGATGGTGTCGGCCCGGGAGGAGTCGTAGGCGGCTCCGTCGGTGGCCTCGGCGATCTGCTTGAGCACGCCCTGGTCGGCGCCCTCGCCGTAGCCGATGGTGAACAGGCGCACGTCGGGGCTGAGCTTCCCCAGCAGGTTGTCCAGGTCGATGCCGCCGTTCTTCTCGTTCTTGCCGTCGGTGAGGAAGACCACCGCGTTGATCGCCCCGCTGTCCCTGGCCCCGCGCATCCGCTCGACGGCCGCGAGCGTGGTGTCGTAGAGCCCGGTCCCGCCCCCGGCGGTCAGCTCGCGGAGCCGGTCGGCGAGCGCCGGGCCGATCTTCGACACCGTGTCGACCGGGACCAGCTCCCGGTAGTCCCTGTCGCCGTCCTGCTTGGTGGAGAAGGCCCACAGCCCGACCTTGTCGTCCCCCCGGAACTGCGGCAGCGCGTTGATCGCGGCCTTCTTGGCCAGCTCCAGGCGGCTCTCGCCGGTGCCCGGCGCCTCCTCCTCCATCGAGCCTGACTTGTCCACCACGATCAGCACGTTGGCCCGTTTGCGCAGCTCCGACCAGCTCCGCAGGACCTTGTCCAGGACGGTCGGGGTGGGCAGGTTGAGGGTGGTGACGGCGGCGTCGGGGATGACGCCGTTGTCCTTGGTGGCCCGGGGACCGAGCTTGCCGTCGTGGCCGCGGTAGCCGTACGACTGGAACTCCGCCTGCACCGGGGCGCTGTGCAGGTAGTTCAGGAAGTCGTCGGCGACGGCTTTCTTGGCCGGGTCCATCCAGGTCAGCGGGACGTAGGGGTGGTCGGAGAAGAGCGTCCCCTCCTTGGGGTTGACGGCCACCAGCGGGGTGCGCGGCGGGGCGTGCTTGCCCAGCGTGGCCGGGTTGCCCGAGGGGTTGCCCCGGTTGTAGTCGGTGACGGAGTTCTCCTCGATGGTGATCGCGGAGATGTAGGCCATGGACTCGCCCCGGTCGTCGGCGCGGAGCAGGTTGCCCAGGAACGTCATCGAGATGTCGCCGTAGTGCACGATCGACTGCTCGACGCCCTTGACGAAGTCGCGGGTCCTGGCGTCGGAGATGTCACCGGCGGTCAGGTCGGAGGTGGTGCCGGTGGCGGCGAAGTAGGCGCCGATGGTGGCGTTCAGGCCGCTGGTCGAGTAGTTGGGGTTGGTCTTGCCGAGCTTGAACTGGCCCCACTCGGGGTGACCGTACTTCGCCCAGCCCTTGGGGTCGGACGCCAGCTCGGCGAGCTCCGCCCAGCCGATGGCCTTGCCCGGCCAGCCCAGGGCCTCGGCCATCGGCTTGGGCATCGCGAAGACCAGCGGCGCGGTCACGATCGGCACCGGCCTGCCCTCGGGGACCGGCACGGTGCCGTCGGCGCCCGAGGCCTGCTGGCGCAGCAGCGTCACCCACGCGGAGGCGGCGGGGGCCCAGACATCGGGCCGGCTGCCGTCGGTCCGCTCCTCCCACCCCCTGGCCAGCGCCCGCATCGCGGCGCCAGAGTTGGCCTCGTCGATGACGACCTCGGCGCAGCGCCCGGCCACGGTCCTGCCGCTGTAGTCCTTCGCGACCTCCCGCAGGATCCAGATCTTGTCCTGGGAGGACGCCACCCGGATCTTCACCGACTCGCCCGAGCAGGCGCTCGGCTCGCTCCCCGGGTCCTCCCGGCCGAAGAACCAGCGCAGCCCGGCGATCAGCCCGATGGCCAGCACCACAGCGAGGAGGTAGGGCAGAATCCGCCGGCGGGGTCGTGCGGGGGAGTACGCCACCGCATGATCGTAGGAAGAACCGATTTACCTGGACAAGGGGTTACCCGTTTCCCCTGGCCACGGCGGGGACGAGGGCCGGGCCTTCCTGTCGCGCGGACTGCGCGCGCCGCATCGTGCGTGACGGCCACCAGTTCGCCCGGCCGAGCAGCGTCATGGCCGACGGCAGGATCATGACCCGGATGACGAAGGCGTCCAGCAGCACGGCCGCCGCGAGGCTGAAACCGATCTGCTTCATCTCGGCGAGGTGGAGGAAGACGAAGCTGGCGAACACGGTCACCATCACGACCGCGGCGCTGGTCACCACGCCGGCCGAGCGGCCGATGCCGTCCAGCACCGCCTCGCGGGTGGGCACGCCGCGCAGCGCCGCCTCCTTGATCCGGCTGACCATGAACATCTGGTAGTCCATCGACAGCCCGAAGAGGATCACGAAGAGGAACAGCGGCACCCGGGATCCGATCGCGCCGGTGGCGTCGGCGCCGAACAGACTCTCCCCCAGACTGCTCTGGAAGGCCATGACCAGCAGGCCGAACGAGGCCGTGGCGGACAGCAGGTTGAGCAGGATCCCGATCAGTCCGATGACGACCGAGCGGAACACGACCACCGTCATGACGAAGGTCAGCAGCAGCAGGGCCGTCAGGACCAGCGGTAGTTTCTCGTTCTGATTGGCGAGGTAGTCCGCGTCACGGGCGACGTCCCCGGTGACGTGTGCCTCGACACCGGGGATCTTGCCGACCGTGGCGGGCAGGTAGTCCTCCCGGATGTGCGTCAGCGACTTCATCGCCTCGTCGGAGCTCATCCGGAACGGGACGGCCAGATCGAGCGCGCTGATCCGGCTGTCGGCCGAAGTCCGCAGCCTCGGCCGCACGTTCTCGGCGAACAGCGGGTCCGCCTGGGCGCGCCGGCCGAGGTCCTTCAGCGCCTCGGCCACCTCTTCGGCGTGGGCGGGGTCGGCGCGGACGACGACGCTGTGCTGGACCCGCAGCTCCGGGAACGCCCCGGTCAGCCGGTCGTAGACCTGTATCGCCGGGACGTCGCGCGGATGGCTGTCCTTGTTCAGCACCCTCAGTTGCATGCCCAGCACGGGGAGCGCCAGGCAGATCATGACGAGCACCGACACGCACAGCGTGATCGCCGGATGCTTGCTCGCGGGCCGCAGCAGGGCGCTCCACACCCGGCCGATCTCGGCCCTCTCCTTCTTCGGTCGGCGCGGCTCGCCCCGTTCCGCCGCCCGGGCGGTCCGGCGGGCCGCACGGCGTTCGGTCCTGCGGCCGATCGTGACCAGCAGGGCGGGCAGCACGGTCATCGAGCTGAGCACGGCGACCAGCACGACGACGATGGTGCCGGTGGCCAGCGAGGAGAAGATGACGTCCGAGGCCAGGTACAGGGTGGCGCTGGAGACGATCACCGCGAGACCGGAGACCACGACCGTCCGGCCGGAGGTCGCCGCGGCCAGTTCCACCAGGGCCGCCGAGCCGAGCCTGCCGTCCGAGCGGGTCCGTTCCTCCCGCTCGCGCTTGAGGTAGAAGAGCGTGTAGTCGACGCCGACCGCCATGCCGATCAGCAGGATGACGTTGTTGCCGACACCGGCGTCCGGAACGATGTGCGAGACCACCATCGACAGCCCCATGGCCGCGGCGATCGAGGACAACGCCAGCAGCAGCGGCACACCGGCCATGACCACCGAACCGAAGACGACCAGCAAGGTGATCAGCGTGACCGGCAGCGTGATCGCCTCGGAGAGCGCGAGGTCGTCACCGCGCTGCTTGTTGAGGCCCTTGCTGATGGAGGGGCCGCCGGTCTCCTCCACGAGGAGGTTCGGATACCCCCTCTGCACGGCGGCGGTCTGTGCGAGCAGCGGGTCGACCTTCGTGCTGCCGTCCAGCTCCGCCCCTCTCATGGTCACCTCGACCATGAGGGTCCTGCCGTTCTTCGAGCGGATCGGGGCGGCGACGTCCTCGACCTCGGGCAGCTTCTTCATCCGGACGGTGATGTCCCGTGCGGCGGCGTTGACCGCGGCGGGGTCCTGCGGGCCGGACCTGACCGAGATCAGGATCTGCTCCGTCGGCCTGCGTTGCAGGTCCCCCTCGGCCGCGACGGCCTCGGCGCGGCCGGCCTCGCCGACCCGGTAGTCCTCGCTGGTGGCCTTGTCGGTGCCGATCGCCGAGCCGACCCCCAGGCACAGGACGACGAACAGGAACCATCCGATGATCGCCCGCCACGGATGGGCGGCGCTCCAGCTCGCCACCCGTATGGTCAGTGGCCGCCTTCCGGTCCGCGCGCTCATCGGGTCACACCGCCGAACCCGTATGCCCGGATGGGGGAGCCGTGCTCATGCCGGGTCCGGCCGTGGGACGACGGCGTCCTCACCCCCGCGGGTCCGATCCGCCCATGGAGGGATTTGCATTGGAGCAGCATGAGCTGCTCTCCTTTCTTTGGAGGTCGTGCGTTCGAAGGCACGCCGATTGCGGCGTGGTCGCGCGACTTTCGTTTCCCGGGGTGGCGAGTTGCCGCTCGCCGCCCCGGGCCTGTCACCGCCTGAGGCGGTGTGGTGGCGTCATGGGACGCGAAGACTCATCCGACGCTCCGCAGGATCTGCTCCACAGCGGAGACCCGTGCCGTCAACTCGGCGAGCCGGGTGTTGAGCTGCTCCTGGTTCCGCGCCGTCAGCTCGGTGACCTCCCGATATTCCGACATCGCCGCCCGGTGAAGCCGGAAGCAGGCGATGAAGCCCACCACGGCGCCGACGGTGAGGATCAGGATGATCCCGAGGGGGAGGACGACTTCTTTCATCTCCGGGTCTCCTGCACGTCGGGGCCTTCCTGTCCGTCCGCTCGCAGCGCGCCGAGGACCGTGTCCGCTGTCAGGCGCACGTCGAACGGCACCAGCTCGAAATACTTCATCGCCTTGCCGTCCGCCGACAGCTCCAGATCGCCGGCGACCAGGCCGGCCTTCTCCATCCGCTCAAGATGCATGTAGAGCAGCGGCCGGGATATGCCGAGCCGCCGGGCCAGCTCGCTGACATGCACCCGGCCGCCGGACAGCTCGGCGATGATCCGTAGTCGGAGTGGGTGGCCGATGGCGGCGAGCAGCGCCAGCAGCTTCTCACTGGTCAGAATCCCATCCACAGCGTATCGACCTTCCACCTGTAATATAAGACTGACAGGTGGAATCCTCATCGTCAAACCACATCGGCCACCGCCTGACGGGCGGTGGCCGATGCGGTGGGGCACGACGTGCCGGGACGGCGGTGCTCCAGGTGCCTCCGGCGTCTCCGGCGTCTCCGGGGTCTCCGAGGATCGCAGGAGACGCGGCCAGGACACCTCCTGGTAGCCGCTGGCCTGCGGGGTGAGCGGACGTCTGTGAAGGCGGGATCGCATGGCGCGGGCCTACGACGCCGTCAAGGGCAGGGGTGAGAATCGTCGTAGCCGCCGAGCCCTCCACCAGCGGCCGGGGAGTCTCGCAGCTCTCGGCTGACGCCGGCCCGGACTGGCGTCGGCCCGGACTGGCGTCGGCCCGGACTCTCGGGCCGCCGCAGGCGCCGCGCAGCGGATCGGCGCCGGTCCCCTAGCCGGACACCCCTCTAGCCGGACACCCGTCTGTGGAGGAGATCGACGAGCGTGGCGTGGAGCTGCTCGATCGGGCGGTCGGGGTGGAGCGCCCGGCGCTCGATCGAGACGGTCAGCACCATGCCGAACACGGCCGTCGCCGCGGTCTCCACATCCAGGTCCTCCCGGACCACGCCCTCGGCCACCGCCCGGCGCAGCGCCGCCGCGTAGACCCCCAGCGCCTGCTCGCGCAGCCTGGCCACCGCGTCCTGCCAGGCGGTGCGCCACATCTCGGCGAGCAGCACCCGGGCGAACGCGCCGTACTCCTCGAAGAACCGCAGCTGCGCCATGACCACCGAGTCGAGGGTGTCGAGCGCGGCCTGTCCGGTGTCCGCCTCGCCCAGCGCGTCGGCCAGCCGCTGGATCCCGTGTTCGAGCAGCGCGGCGAAGAGCGCCTCCTTGCTGCCGAAGTTGTAGAACACGGTGCCCTTGGCGACACCGGCCCGTTCGGCGATCGCGTCCACCGTGGCGGCGGTGTAGCCCTGCTCGGCGATCACCTCCACGGCCGCCGTGAACAGCCTGAGCCTCGTCTCGGCCCGGCGGCCGTCTCCCTTCCTCGCGGCCGCGCCCGCCCCGGGCCCTCGCCGGTCCCGCTCCGCGCCCGCGCCGGTGTCCGGGTCAGGCTCTCGCCGGTCCCGCTCCGCGCCCGTGACCGCGCCCGCCCCGGGCTCTCGCCGGTCCCGCTCCGCGCCCGTGTCCACGCTCCCGGCCCCGGCCCGCTGCTGTGTCATGGGGGTAACCGTAGTCACAGTGCCAGCTCGGGGTGGAGGCGCCGCATCGACCAGGTGCGCCCCTTGTGCACGGCGTAGACGGTCAGGCTCAGGCCCAGCGCGGCGGTCAGCGCCAGCACCCCGCCGGCCTGCCAGACCACCGTGAGGTCGCCGCCGCTGATCAGCCGCCGCAGCGCGCTGACCACCCAGCTCATCGGGAGCCACGGTGAGATCGTCTGGAAGAAGCCCGGCGAGGTCTCGATCGGATAGGTCCCGGCGGCCGAGGTCAGCTGGAGCATCAGCAGCGCCAGCACCACGACCCGTCCCGGCGCGCCGAGCAGGGCGTTGACCGCCTGCACGACCGCCAGGAACGCCGCCACGGTGAGAAGCAGGATCCCGGCGATCCCGGCCCAGTGCGCGGCCTCCATGCCGAGCGCGAACCTGATCACCGCCATCAGCACGCCCACCTGGGCGGCGCCCAGGACCAGTCCCGGCAGCCAGCCGGCCACCGCGATCCGCCAGGCGGGAGCCGTACCGGCGAGGAGACGGGGGTTGAGCGGGCGCAGCACCATGTAGCTCACCATCGCGCCGACCCACAGGGCCAGCGGGACGAAGAAGGGCGCGAACCCGGTGCCGTAGTTGGGCACCTCGTTGGCGACCTGGTTGGCCAGCTTGACCGGCTCGCTCATCATCTCGCTCCGGTCGGCGCGCTCGCCCTTGCCGTAGTCCGGGATCTGCTCGGCGCCGTCCCCGAGCTTGTCGCTCAGTTTCCTGGACCCGTCCGTCAGCTTGCCGATACCGGTGGTGAGCTCCCCGGCGCCCTCGTGCAGGCGGCCCACCCCGCTGTCCACCCTGGCCGCGCCGTCGCTCAGCTTGACGATGCCGCCGCCGAGCTGGGTCAGCCCCCGGCTGAGCTGCGCGGAGCCGTCGCCGAGCTGGGAGATCCCAGAAGTGATCTTCCCGTTGGCGTCCGCCGCGTCACCGAGGCCCGTGTGGAGCTTCGCCGAGCCGTCGGCCAGCTTGCCGAGCCCCTCGTCCAGTTGGTTGATCTTGTCTCTGGCCTGGTCGAGCTGCTGGCCCGCGGTGGGCGCGACCTCCGCCGTGCGGCCCGCGACCTCCGCGATCCGGCGGGCGTCCCGCTGCAACTGGGCCGCGGCGCCGCTGCCGTCGCCGGCGGCGCCCTCCAGCCCGGTGGCCACCTCCTGGGTGGACCGGGTGAGACGTTCGGCGATGGCCCGCAGCCGCGGGTCGGCGTCCGGATTGCCGTCCAGCCAGCTCTGCAACTGCTGCGCCTGCTGCTGAGCCTGTTCCGCCCCCTGCTTGATCCCGCCGGGCAGCGCTCCCGCGCCGTCGGCGACCAGGCCGGCGCCCCGCTCGACGGCCTCCGCGAGCGACTGCAGCCGCGTCCCGTTCTCCCGCAGCACCGGGACGACCTCGTCGGCCACCTCGTTGATCTTCGATACCTGGGCGTGGACCTGCTTGTAGACCTGCGCGTTGCCGTCGGCGACCTGCTTGGCGCCCTTCTCCAGCTTCGCCAGTCCCTGGCCCAGCTTGCGCGAGCCGCTCTCCGCCTGGCCCAGGCCCCCGGTCAGCTTGTCCGCCCCGGCCGACAGCCGGCCGGTGGCGGTGTTGGCGCTGCCCAGGCCCACGGTGAGCTGGTGGGTGCCGGCCTTGGCCTGGCCGAGGCCCGCGTTCAGGGTGGACGCGCCCTTTCCGGCCTTCGCCGTACCGTCGTGCAGATCGTCCGCCCCGTCGGCGGCCTTGGCGGTGGCGTCGTGCAGCTCGCCGAAGGACACGAAGACGTTGTCCCAGTAGTCCTTCAGCGCGGTACGGCCCGCCGCGTCCTTGACCTCGGTGAACACCGCGTCGGAGATCGTCCCCATGATGTAGCTGCGGCCGGTGTCGACCCGCACCCCGAGCTCGGCGGGGGTCGGCGTGCCGTCGCCGGAGGGCGAGGCCAGCCGGGCGCTGAAGTCGGCGGGGATGGTCAGGGACAGGTAGAAGCTGCCGTCGTTCACGCCGTCGGCGGCCTGCCGGGCGTCGACCGTGTGCCAGCCCAGGACCTTGCGCTCACGCAGCTCGTCGGCCAGCTCGCGGCCCGCGTCGACCGTCTTGCCGTCGACGGTCGCGGGCCTGTCCTCCACGACCAGCGCCACCGGGATGTTCTCGAGGTTGCCCTGCGGGTCCCAGAACGACCACAGGTACAGCCCGGCGTACAGCAGCGGCAGCATCACCACGCCCGCCAGCGCCGCCCGGGTCAGCCGCGACCGGGTGAACCGCCGCAGCTCCAGCCGTCCCAGCCGCAACGATCTCATCGGTCCCTCTCCTCGCTCGGTACGGTCCGCGCCATGCTCTCCCCGTCCTGTCCGCCGGCCCCCGCAGGCTTTTCGGCGTCAGGAACGGATCCGGGTCCTTCGGGGTCCGGCGGGGCCGTGGACCCGGTGACGGCCGGTACGGCCTCCGGCCCGTCCGGGTCCGGCCCGGAGCGCGCCGGGTGGCCGCCGTCCGATCCGTCCGTCGCGTCCCGCGGCTCGCCGGAATCCGTCGCGTTCCCGGGTTCCCCGGACTCCGTGGAGTCCACGGAATCTCCGGAGCCCCCGGAGTCCGTGGACTCCGCGGGGTTCCCGGAGGGCAGGCGGACCGCCGCCCGCTCGCTCTCCGTGCAGGCCGCGACGACGGTCAGGCCCAGGGCGCCCAGCTCTCCCAGCGTCGCCCAGAGCGCCTCCTGGCGGTCCTGGGCGAGGCCGGTGTCCACGTTGTCGAGGATCAGCAGCCCCGGGGTGTCGAGCAGCGCGAGTGCGATCCCGAGCCGCACCCGCTCCTCCCGGCCCAGGTCGCGGATGAGGGTGCGGTCGCCGGGGGACAGCTCCAGGCCGGCCAGGGCCAGCGCGGTCGCGGCCCGTGACTCCTGCCGTCTGCCCCAGAACATGCCCGGTGACCGCTCGTGCAGGTGCTCGCGGACCGTCAGCGCCTTCTCCAGGTCGTTGACCCCGTCCACCAGGCCGAGCGCGGCGACGCGCCGGATCGCCCGCGGCTTGCCGTACCGTCCCACGGTGAGCGTGCCGTCGGTGGGTCTCATCCGTCCGGCCAGGGTCAGCAGCAGGCTCGTCCGCCCGCTGCCCGCCTGTCCGGTGACGGCGGTGAGGCTGCCCGGCTCGGCCGCGAGGCCGACGTCGCGGTAGACCCATCCGTGCTCGCCCTTGAGGGACAGACCGACCGCGCGCACCCCGACCCCCTGGAACACCGCACCCTCCGAAATTTTTGAACTGACCGGTCAGTGCAAAAATATCACGCGAGGTATCCCGCGGGTGACCGGCCCGGCAAAGGTGTCGATTCTCACGGAAAGCGGCCGCTCGGCCGAGGGGCCTGCCGGGTGGTCGCGCACCTCCGGTCTTCTACGGACCACGTCAGCGCCGGCGGCTCGCACCGGATCCACAGGGTGATCAAGCCGCGGGGACCGTGTCCGTGGCCGGGCGCCACCCACGTCGACGAGACGGGCGGCCCGCGGCAACGCGGAAGGACCCGCCCCTCCCGGTCTTGACGGGTGGGACGGGTCCTGCGGATCGCCTGGCTAGACCGTCGCGGAGCCGTACTCCTGGAGGAAGAGCGCCTCGGCGAGGGCCGTGCGGCGCAGCTCCTCGACGTTGACCCGCTCGTTGGGAGCGTGGATCGAGGCGTCGTCGTCCTCGGCGCCGAACAGCAGGATCGAGGCGGCGGGGAACTGCTTGACGAGCGTGGAGACCAGCGGGATCGAGCCGCCGGCGCCGACGTCGCGCGGCGGGCGGCCGAAGGCGCGCTCCATCGCCCGGTTCAGCGCGGCGCGGGCGGCGCCGCCGGAGTCGGCGAGGTAGCCGGAGCCCAGCACGTGGTCGGTGACGTGCACCTCGACGCCCCACGGGGCGACCTGCCGCAGGAAGTCGACCACGGCCTCCACGGTCGTCTTCGGGTCGCCCGCCGGGGGCACGCGCACCGTCACCCGGGCGCGGGCGACCGCCTGGACCGCGTTGATGGCGCCGGAGACGGTCGGCACGTCCAGGCCGGTGACCGTGAGGGAGTAGGAGGCCCAGAGCCGGTCGGCCAGCGAGCCGGAGCCGACCAGCGAGACGCCGTCGAGCACGCCCGCGGTGGCCCGGAACTCCTCCTCCGAGGGGCCGGAGCCGAGGAAGGTGCCGCGCGGCAGGCCGGGGACGCGGATGTCGCCGTGGTCGTCGTGCAGGGCGGCCAGCATCCGGATCAGCGCCGCGAGGGCGTCCGGGGCGGCGCCGCCGAACGAGCCGCTGTGCAGCGAATCCTTCAGGGTGCGCACCTCGACGGTGAAGGCGCCCATGCCGCGCAGCGAGGTGGTCACCGCCGGGTCGCCCACGCTCGGGTTGCCGCAGTCGGCGACGATGATCGCGTCGGCGCGGAGCAGCTCGGGGTTCTGCTCGACGAAGGTCTCCAGGCGCTCCCCGGCGTATTCCTCCTGGCCCTCGATGATCACCTTGATGCCCACCGGGAAGTCGCCCCGGAAGGCGCGGAGCGCGGCGACGTGGGAGATGACTCCGGACTTGTCGTCGGCGGCGCCGCGGCCGTAGATGGCGCCGTCGATCTCCGTCGGCTCGAAGGCCGGCGTGCGCCACAGCGCGGGGTCGCCCGCGGGCTGCACGTCGTAGTGCGCGTAGAGCAGCACGGTCGGCGCGCCGGGCGGGGCCGGGGCCTCGGCGAACACGGCGGGGAAGCTCCCCTCCACGGGGATCTGCCGCACGTGCGGCAGGCCGGCGCTGCGCAGCAGCTCCTCGGTCGCCGCGGCGGCCGCGCGCACCGGCTCCTCCGGATGGCCGGGGAAGGCCACCGAGGGGATGGCGACGAGCCGCTTGAGGTCTTCGACCGCCTGGGGCAGGCCCGCGGCGACGGCGCCCTCGATCTCGTCAGGAGTCACGACGTTCCCTCGCATCTCAATATGTGGTCGTCCTATTTGATCACAGTCGGCGGGCGACCGTGTTTCACCCTGATTCCAGCACACCGCGGCCCCGCCGGGTGGGGGCGAGGGCGGCGCAAGATCCGGACACTCCCAAATTCTGGTCGCGGATTTCGTTGTTGTTACCTACCTGTTTTGCGGATTCCGAAGTTCTTGCACTCTATTGCCACGTTTTCACTTGGCAAGACGTTCTCCGGGCATGCAGACTGTGGGGAGCTCAGACCACCGAGGGAAGATAGCCATGACCCACCCTGAAAACACCGACGTGGCCTCGCTCATGCGGGCCGCGCAGGACAACCTGTGGATGCACTTCAGTCGGCACAGCTCCGACAGGAGCGTCGAAGTCCCGATGATCGTGCGTGGTGAGGGCGCATACATCTACGACGTGCACGGCAAGCGCTACCTGGACGGTCTCGCCGGCCTGTTCGTGGTCCAGGCGGGGCACGGCCGCAGCGAGCTGGCCGAGGCCGCCGCCAAGCAGGCCCAGGAGCTGGCGTTCTTCCCGCTCTGGTCCTACGCGCACCCGAAGGCCGTCGAGCTGGCCCAGCGCCTGGCCGCCGAGACCCCCGGAGACCTCAACCGGGTCTTCTTCACCACCGGCGGCGGCGAAGCCGTCGAGAGCGCGTGGAAGCTCGCCAAGCAGTACTTCAAGCTGACCGGCAAGCCGCTCAAGCACAAGGTCATCAGCCGCCAGATCGCCTACCACGGCACCCCGCAGGGCGCCCTGTCGATCACCGGCATCCCGGCCTTCAAGCAGATGTTCGAGCCGCTGGTCCCGGGTTCGGTCCGGGTGCCGAACACCAACCACTACCGCGCCGACGAGATCACCGGCGTCGCCGGCATGACCCCGGAGGAGTACGGCTACTGGGCCGCCGAGCGCGTCGCCCGCGCCATCGAGATGGAGGGCCCGGACACCGTGGCCGCCGTCTTCGTCGAGCCGGTGCAGAACGCCGGCGGCTGCTTCCCGCCGCCGCCCGGTTACTTCCAGCGCCTGCGCGAGATCTGCGACGAGTATGACGTCCTGCTTGTCTCCGACGAGGTCATCTGCGCCTTCGGCCGCCTCGGCACCATGTTCGGCGGGCAGAAGTTCGACTACGTCCCCGACATCATCACCTGCGCCAAGGGCATGACCAGCGGTTACTCGCCGATCGGCGCCATGATCGCCTCGGACCGGCTGTTCGAGCCGTTCAGCAACGGCACCGAGATGTTCGCCCACGGCTACACCTTCGGCGGCCACCCCGTCTCCGCCGCGGTCGCCCTGGCCAACCTCGACCTGTTCGAGCGCGAGGACCTGCTCGGCCACGTGACCCGCAACGAGCCGGTCTTCCGCTCCACCCTTGAGCGCCTCCGCGACCTGCCGATCGTCGGCGACGTGCGCGGCTCCGGCTTCTTCTGGGGCATCGAGCTCGTCAAGGACAAGGCGACCAAGGAGACCTTCAACGCGGACGAGTCCGAGCGTCTGCTGCGCGGCTTCCTGTCCAAGGCCCTCTACGACGCGGGCCTGTACTGCCGCGCCGACGACCGCGGGGACCCCGTGATCCAGCTCGCCCCGCCGCTGATCTGCGGCCCCAAGGAGTTCGACGAGATCGAGTCGATTCTCCGCTCCGTGCTGACGGAGGCCCTTTTCGACGCCCGGCCGCGGGTGGCGCTCCTCGTAATCCCTGATCGCGGTCTCGCGCTGCCTCTGTAGGCGTAGATCGCCGGATCCAGCAGGAT
>NZ_JBSFPS010000124.1:0-27522 GCF_053588315.1 Streptosporangium sp. NPDC003464
CCGCTTTTCCGTGTCAAACCCGCCCGTTTGAAGCGACTTGACTTGATCTAGCTGGCCCTACCGGAATTCCGGCCGCCCCGTTTCCGGAGCAACCCTTCTAACTTACTCCGTTGCCCGGTTCGTGTCGAATCGAGCCTCATCGAGACATAAGGATCTCAATGAGTGGAGTTCATCAGGGAGGGTCCCCGAGGTCCCAGCGCTGCCGCCGACTCTCTCGGGCTTGGTGAACTTTATGGACCGCGCCCCACCTCGTCAAATCAACCGTGTCCACCCGCCGCGGAGGCCGCTGTCCCGCAGGTCAGCGGGGCAGCGTGGCGGACATCGTCGCCACGATCACGCTGACCAGTCCCTCGACGACCTCGGCCCGGTCCACCTCGGGGTGCTCCAGCCACCAGTCTCCGGTGGCCTGGACCATGCCGACGAAGGCGTGTCCCAGCACCTGGGCCCGGACCGGGTCGGGGACCGCCGACTCCGCCGCGATGACGGCACCGAGCTCCTCACCGAGGCTACGCACGATGGCGGTCATCTGGGAGTGGGTCCGGCTGTCCTCTGCTCCGGCCCGGTGGAACAGGAAGCGGTAGAGATTGAGGTTGGCGGCGATCATGTCGAGGTAGGCGGTGATGGTCGACCGGGCTCGGCTGCGCAGATCCGTCCTGTCCCGGTCGAACTCCGGGCGCAGCAGGCTGACCACGGTGCGGACGTGACGGTTGGCCAGGGCCTGGTACAGCCCGCTCTTGTCGCCGAAGTGCCTGTAGAGGATGGGCTTGGTTATCCCGGCCTCGGCGGCGATCGAGGCCATCGACGCCTCCGGCCCCTCCCGCCGGATCACCCGGTCCGCGGCGTCCAGCAGTGCTCGCCGCCTGTCGGGATCCCGTCCGCTCACCGTCTCTTCCCCTCTCAGAGGGAAACAGCATAGGTCTCGCCCGACGGAGAGACGTGAGGGCGGACAGGGCCACTGGTGCGCCGGCAGGACTAGAAGCGCCATAACGGCGCATTTACGCATATCCCACGTGCTTCGGGGCAGGGTGAGAGCTCCGTCCGGCAGCGCGCCGTACGGCCGGAGACCAGTTGAGCAGGGGGATCTCAATTGTCGGAGACAACGGGGAGACAGGGGAGACAGAGGCAGAGGAGACAACTGCCGGGGACAGTGCGCGGAGCAGCCAGACGCGGGGCGTTGTGGCTGCTGAGGCAGGTCAACGAGAGACGGGCCCGCCGCGCGCCCGCGCCGGACACGGGGACGGTCCGGATCCTGCTGCAGCACGCCTACGGGATGGGCGGCACCATCCGGACCGTGCTCAACCTCGCGGGATACCTGGCGCGGGAGCGCGATGTGGAGATCGTCAGCATGATCCGGACGGCGGAGGAGCCGTTCTTCCCGATCCCGCCCGGCGTGCGGGTGTCGTTCCTGGACGACAGGACCAGGCCCCGCGGCTGGATCCCCCGGCTGCTGTCACGCTTTCCGAGCGTGCTGATCCCGGAGCAGGAGAACGTCTACCGCTCGGTCACGCTCTGGACCGACCTGCGGCTGGTCGGTTTCCTACGGTCCATGCGCACCGGTGTGGTGATCTCCACCCGGCCCGGGTTCAACCTGGTCACCGCGCTGTTCGCGCCCCCGGGAGTCCTGACCGTCGGCCAGGAGCACGTGGCTCTCGACGTCCACTCCCCCGAGATCCGGCGGCTCGTCAAGCGGCGGTACGGCAGGCTGGACGCCTTCGTCACCCTCACCGAAGCCGATCTGCGCCAGTACGCCAAGACACTGAGGGCCGATCCGCCGGGACGGCTGCTGCGCATCCCCAACGCCGTGCCCGACCTGGCCGGTGACGTCTCACCGCTGGAGGAGAAGGCCGTCGTCGCCATCGGCAGGCTGGTGCACGCCAAGGGCTTCGACCGCCTGGTCAGGGCCTGGGCACACGTGGCGGCGGCGCATCCGGACTGGGTGCTGCGCATCTACGGCCGCGGCGCGGCGAAGGCCGAGGCCAGGCTCCGCGCCAGGATCGAGGACGCGGGTCTGCAGGACAAGGTGTTCCTCATGGGCAGTTCCCCGGAGATCGGTGTGGAGCTGGCCAAGGCGTCGGTCTACGTGGTCAGCTCCCGCTACGAGGGGTTCGGCATGACGATCCTGGAGGCGATGAGCAAAGGCGTTCCGGTGGTGAGCTTCGACTGCCCGCACGGCCCCCGCGAGATCATCACCCACGAGCACGACGGCCTGCTCGTGCGCTCCAAGAAGGCCCAGGATCTGGCCGGGGCCGTCTGCCGCCTGATCGAGGACCGGGAACTGCGCGGCACGCTGGGCGCGAACGCCGTGCGCACGGCCGCCGGCTACGACCTGAACGCCGTCGGTGCCCGGTGGGACGCGCTCCTGGCCGAACTCGGGCAGGAGCAGGCCGTCACGGTCGTCCCCCGTCCTCCTTCCCCGGCGGCCTCCCCGGCGTTCGCGGGCCTTCCCCGGGCGGTCACGGGTGGGCGGATACAAGCGGGATGAAGGCAAAGATCCGGTAATCTGCCCGTCATCTCCAGGAGGTGACGGGTGGCCGGATCGAGTGCCGTGGCGGTGCCGGGCTACGAGGTGTCCGGCGTCCTCGGTCAAGGTGGTTTCGGGATCGTCTACCGGGCCCGGCAGCTGGCCGTGGACCGCGAGGTCGCGCTCAAGGTCGACAACCGGGTGCTGGTCTCGGAGCGGGACAGGCGCCGCTTCATGCGTGAGGTCACCTCGGCGGGCGCCCTCTCCGGGCATCCGCATGTCGCCCACGTCTACGACGCCGGAGTGCTGCCCGACGGCCGGCCGTACATGGTGCTGGAGCTGTGCCCCGGCGGGTCGCTGCTGGACCGGATGCGGGCCGAGGGGCGGCTGGCGCCGGCCGAGGTGGCCGACATCGGCATCCGCATCGCGGACGCGCTGGCGGCCGCGCATGCCGCAGGGGTGCTGCACCGCGACATCAAGCCCGCCAACATCCTGATCAACCGGTACGGCAACGTGGTGCTCTCCGACTTCGGCCTGGCCACCATGCCGTCCGCGGGCGGTGAGGCGTCGGTGACCCGCGAGTCGCTCACCCCCGCCTACGCCCCGCCCGAGGCGTTCGAGCTGGGCGAGCCCGCCGCCGCCGGAGACGTCTACTCCCTGGCCGCGACGCTCTACGCGCTGCTGTCGGGCCGCCCGCCGAGGTTCCCGGAGAACGGCGTGGCCAACATAGCCGTCATCATGGCCCTGCACCGGCTGCCCGTCCCGGACATCCCGGGCGTGCCGCTGGAGCTCACCGCGCTGCTCCGGCAGGCCATGGCCAGCGACCCGGCCCAGCGCATCCCCTCGGTGGCGGCGCTGCGGGACGCCCTCACCGACCTGCGTCTGGACCGCGGTGCCCAGGCGCCCCGACCGGTCGCCCCGCCCTCCGTCTCCTCCGCCGCCGGCCCCGCCGTGGGCCCCTCCCCCACTCCTCCTTCGGGGCGCTCGGGGCCTTTCGCCTCGGGGCACTCGGGGCCTTTCACCGGGTCGCCCGCGCCGTACGGCGCGCCGGCCGTCCAGCCCGTGCGGGGCGGGGAGCCGGTGCGCGCGCACCTGACCTCGCCGGGCCTGCGCGGTGTGACGGACACCCAGGCCCCCGCCGCGGTGGGCGGCGCGGCCACCGGCGGGTCGAACTTCCGGGTGTTCGCCGCGGTGGCCACGGCCTTCACGATCCTGCTGCTGGCCGGGGTGGGGCTGATGTTCCTGGAGAACCGCGATCCGGACCCGCCCGCCGGTCAGCAGACCGGCGCCGACAGCCGACCGGCCGGCACGGAGGGGGTCGGGCAGGTCGCCACGGTCACAGCCGGCTGCCCGGCCGCGGCGGTGCCCGGCGCGCGGGCGGCCTGCGTGAAGGAGGCCGAGTGCTGGGGCGGGATCGTCAGCATATCGGGCGACTCGACGGCCAAGCGGATCGGCTGCGAGGAGTCCCATTCCTGGGAGACCTTCGCGATCGCCCCCCTGCCGACGGACTCCCTCACCTACGACACCTCCGCTCTGGAGAAACACCCGTCGGTGAAGAAGGTGTGCGCGACGCAGGTGATGCTGGCCTCCCGGCACGGTGACGCCCGCACCGCCGCGCCCGCCGGCAAGTGGCGGAGCGCGGTCCTGCCGCCGTCGAAGGAGCAGTTCGGCCTGGGCGTGCGGACCTACCGCTGCCTGGGAGGCGTGCTGGGTTCGGAGGCTCCCGGCACCTTCTTCCGTCCCTGACCCGGTGTCCGCCTCCCCTCCCTGACCTCCCTGACCCGATGTCGGCCTTCCGTCCCTGACCTCCCTGACCCGGTGTCCGCCTGGGCCGCCCTCACCTCGCTCTCTCGCAGTTCTCCCCTCTCCCCGCGGCCGCTCTCCCTCTGAACCGACGAGACGGCTCCACCGCACCCCGCCGACGACCATCTCTGGATACAAGCTGACATTCTTGGACACGAAGGGGGTGTCAGACGATGGCTGAGGCAAAGATCGGCGTGACCGGGCTGGCGGTAATGGGGGCGAACCTCGCCCGCAACCTGGCCAGGCACGGGCACACGGTAGCCGTCCACAACAGGTCGCAGTCCAGGACCAAGGCACTGATCGAAGAGCACGGGGACGAGGGCGCGTTCGTCGCCTGCGAGACTCCGGAGGAGTTCGTCGCGGCGCTTGAACGCCCTCGGCGCATCATCATCATGGTCAAGGCCGGCGCGCCGACCGACGCGGTGATCGAGGAGTTCGCCCCCCTGCTGGAGCCGGGCGACATGCTCGTGGACGGCGGGAACGCGCACTTCCTCGACACCCGCCGGCGGGAGGCGGCGCTGCGCGAGCGGGGCATCCACTTCGTCGGGGCCGGGGTGTCCGGCGGCGAGGAGGGCGCGCTGCTGGGACCGAGCATCATGCCGGGCGGCTCCCGGGAGTCCTACGAGGCGCTGGGCCCGCTCCTGGAGGACATCGCCGCGAAGGTGGACGGCGTGCCCTGCTGCACGCACATCGGCCCCGACGGCGCCGGACATTTCGTCAAGATGGTGCACAACGGTATCGAATACGCCGACATGCAGCTCATCGCCGAGGCCTACGACCTGCTCAGGCAGGGGCTCGGCCTGAGCCCCGCGGAGCTGGCGGACGTCTTCGAGGAGTGGAACAAGGGGGAGCTGTCCTCCTACCTCATCGAGATCACCGCCGAGGTCCTCAGGCAGGTCGACGCCGCCACCGGCAGGCCGCTCGTGGACGTCATCGCCGACCGGGCCGAGCAGAAGGGCACCGGCCGGTGGACCGTCCAGATCGCGCTGGACCTGGGGGTCCCGGTGAGCGGCATCGCCGAGGCGGTGTTCGCCCGCTCGGTCTCCGGTCACGCGGAGCTGCGGCAGGCCGCGCGCGGCCTGCCCGGCCCCTCGGGGGCGCCGGCCGGGCCGGTCGGCGAGGGTTTCGCGGAGGACGTGCGGCGGGCGCTGTACGCGTCGAAGATCATCGCGTACGCGCAGGGGTTCGACCAGATCAGGGCGGGCAGCGCGGAGTACGGCTGGGACGTCGACCCGGGCGCGCTGGCCACGATCTGGCGGGGTGGCTGCATCATCCGGGCGGTCTTCCTCGACCGCATCCGCGAGGCCTACGAGCAGGAGACCCCGCCGGTGACCCTGCTGACCGCCCCCCTGTTCGCCGAGGCCCTGGGCCTGGCCCAGGAGTCCTGGCGGCGGGTGGTGGCGAAGGCGGCGGAGCTGGGCATCCCGGCGCCCGGTTTCTCGACCGCGCTGGCCTACTACGACTCCCTGCGGGCCGAGCGCCTGCCCGCGGCCCTGATCCAGGGGCAGCGGGACTTCTTCGGCGCGCACACCTACCAGCGGGTGGACCGGGAGGGCTCCTTCCACACCCTCTGGTCCGGTGACCGCTCGGAGATCGGGGCCTGAGGACCCGGTCCCGTCGTGCCGGTGGCAGCCGCCGTCCGGGCGCCTGCCACCGGCGATGCGCGGAGCTCAGGCGTGGGCGAACTCCATGCGGACGGGGTCCTTGTCGGCGAGAACGACGACGACACCCGTGGTGCGCGTCCAGGCGTCGGAGATGAGGAAGTAGCGTCCGCCGGTGTGGTCCAGGAGACGCAGGCCCGTGTACCGGTACCGGTAGGTGCTTCTGTCGTCCTGGAGGGGTGTTTCGACGACTCCTGGAGCGGTCAGGTGGAGCCGCTGCGGGCTGTAGACGGTCACCTTGGTGAGGGCGCCGGGCCTGACTCCGTCAGCCAGGGTGTTGCCGAGAACCGTCGCGTAGTGGGAAGTGCCCCAGAACAGGGAGAAGCCGACGCTGAGCGCGACGAAGGCACGCAGCGCCGTCTCGCGGGCGGGCGGCGCGCCGCCGGGGAGTGAGGCGCGGACATGAGCGGTGTAGTACGCCAGCAGAACACCCGCGCCGATGCTGAACGGGAAAGCGACATAGACGGACGCGCGCCACGCGGGGATGTACCCGAGCAGCCAGACGAGGGCGGGCAGCACCAGCCAGGCCAGCGACAGCGTCCGCAGGACGTAGGTGGTGAGCCTGTTCGGCGCGCGCAGAACCCGGGTGAGCCAGTGGTCGAGATACAGCCACGCGAAGCCGGCCGCTCCGACGATCAGGAGGAGCACCAGGACCGGGCGGACGCTGCGCAGCACGTAGTCGCTGGTGGACATGCCGAGGATGCTCTCGTTGATGCCGAGCCTGCGCGCCATCACGTCGCTGCGTTCCCAGCCGAAATAGACCAGCAGCGCGGTGACGACCGTCGCGTTCGCGAGGATGGCCGAGACCCACTGCAGCAGGGTGGAGTTCCCCGCCACGGCCTGCAGCCCCTCCGCGGGTTCCGCCGGCACCGGCGGAAGCGCCGGTGCCGGTTCTGACTGCACCGGTTCTGACTGCACCGGTTCTGGCTGCGCCGGTTCCGCCGGTGCCGGTTCTGACTGTGCCGGTTCTGGCTGCGCCGGGTCCGCCGATACCGGGTCCACCGGTGCCGGTTCCGCCGGCGCCGGTTCTGACGGCCCCGGCGGCGTCGGTTCTGCGGGTGTGGTCAACCGGTCTCTCCCGTGGGCTCGCCGGCCGGAGCCGAGGACGTGCCGTCGGGAGAGGTGGGGTCGCCGGGCGGCGGGTTGTCGCCGTCTCCCTGGTCCACCGGCGGGGGATCGTCGGTTTCTCCCTGGTCCGTCGGGGGCGGATCGTCCGTTTCCTCCTGGTCCGCCGGCGGCGGGCTGTCGGAAACGTCGGGCGGGCAGGCGGCGAAGGAGGACTTGGGCTTCCGCCGGATGAGGCTCGCCTCCGCCACGTAGAGGAAGCACATGAACTGAGGCGCGTCCGTCCTGACGGCGCCGGCGAACGCCTTCTTGGCGGCCGCGCCCCTGCCCTCGCACAGCGCGATGCCGACGCGGAGCAGGAGGACCGTGTTCTTGTCGTCGATCGCGTACGCGGGGTCGCTCTGACGCTCGTCGAGCTGCGCGCGGGCGCCGGAACAGTCCTTTTCCAGCAGGAGGTCGTAGATGCCGCCGGGACCGCTGTTGACTGCGGTGTTGCCCGCCGGCAGGTCGAGCGGCCCGTAGTGCGGGTCGTCCCCACCTCCCGCCGTCTTCTCCTCCTGCGCCTGACCTTGCCCGCCGTCATCCGGGGAACCGTCCAGCACGCTGTTGCCGCAGCCGCACACCAGCGTCAGGGCGACGAAGACGGGGAGCAGTCTTCTGAGGCCGAGATTCACCGTTCTCTCCGTTCCAGAGAAGTGATGGCCACAGCATGACAAACAAGGATCTCGCCGGGAACACGCTGAGTAGGGAGATACTCACATCTCGCCCCCGCCGGAGCGGCGGGCCGGTGTCGGGGAAAACGTGCCGGTGTCGGGGAAAAGGGGAAGAACGGCGCGAAGAAGATCGGGACGGCGTGTCCGGCGGACGCGGAGGCCGGTGGGCGGGCCTGCCCGTGGGCCGCCGGGACGGGCCGGTCCCACCCGGCGGCGTGCCCGCCGGGCACCACCGGCGGTCAGGCGGCCAGGTCCAGCGGGATGACCTGGCCCGCCGTACGGCGCAGGCGGCGGTTGAGGGCCCCCGGGCGGGAGACCACCACGACCAGGACGCCCCGGCCGGACAGCCAGTCGGCGGACTCGGCGAAGACGCCGTCGCCGGAGCCGATGACCACGCGCTCGAACCGGTCGGCGAGGTGGTCGAGGCGGATCACCTCGCCCAGCGCCGCGTCGGCCCCGTCCGGGCCGGAGCGGACCAGGAGCTGGATCCCGGCCAGGGCCAGGCCGACGGGGAGCATGGCGCCGTGGTTGACCGCGACGACGTATTGGTCCATCCCCCCGATGGGGACGCGTTCGCGGTAGCGGTCCATCATGGCCTGGACGTCTCTGGTGGCGGGGCGCGCGTTTCCCACGAGGTTCTCCACGTCCAGCAGGTGGACGGCCCGACCTTCCGATAGGTTGCGCACCAAATGCCCCCTTTCGGCCCAGTATTACCGTGCCATGGCCTGCACTTTAATACTGGAATTCGCTGGAACTCAAGGGAGATTCGCTGGAATTCCAGGGAGACTGGTGGAACTCCTGTTACGCTCCGGGCCGTGAGTGAATCACTGGACGCGCTGGAACGGCGGATAGCCGAGCTCCGCGCCGAGGTGCGGCGGGCGGTCAAGGCGAAGGAGAACTCGCTCGCCCGGTCGCTGCGCGGTGACCTCCGCCGGGCCGAACAGGCGTGGGACGCGGCGGTCGGCGCCGAGGAGCCCGTGCCGCCGCCCCCCGAGCCCGAGACCTCGCTGCTGCCGATCCGGGAGCAGGTGCACCAGGCACTGGCCCTGCTCGGCGTGCCCACCGCGGCCAAGCTGATCGTGGCGGTGAACGACGCGTTCTTCTCCGGCGCGCTGCGCGGCCCCCAGCTGACCAGCCTGCGCAGGGACGAGGAGCGCTCCTTCCGCAGCGACCCCTACGCCCGGCCCTACTACCTGTGCGCCGCGCTGACCGACCGCCTCTCCCCCGCGCGCGGGCTGCTCGCCGACAGCACCTGGGCGCCCGAGCTGCGGGTGCTGGGACCGCTGAGCCCCCGTGTCGACTTCCTCACCTCGACCATGCGCATCGCCGAGCACCTCGCCCGGCTGGCCGAGCCGCCGCCGGGGGCGCTGCGGCTGCTGTCGCGGATGGCGCACAACATCCCCGGTGCCGTCGAGGGCCCCGTCCAGGCCGACCCCGTGACCGCGCTCCGCGCGGCCC
The DNA here is from genome assembly GCF_053588315.1 of Streptosporangium sp. NPDC003464. Classification (NCBI taxonomy): domain Bacteria; kingdom Bacillati; phylum Actinomycetota; class Actinomycetes; order Streptosporangiales; family Streptosporangiaceae; genus Streptosporangium; species Streptosporangium sp. NPDC003464. The sequence continues at coordinate 9,162 of NZ_JBSFPS010000124.1, forward strand.
GGGCCGAGCTGGAGGTGCACCGGGCGGCCGACGCCGCGCACCGGGCCGAGGTGGCGGCGCGGGCGAGCAGGCAACTACCGGACGTGGAGCGCCTGTTCGGCGCCGCCGCGATGAGCAACTTGAGAGGGGCCTGTTGATGGACAGGCGGAACACGGCGTGGACGGCCGGTCCACCGGAGACGCCCGCCGGCCGGGCGGGGCGCGCCACGTGCCCCGGCCGGCTGATCGGCGGCCGGGACACGGCACGCGCCGGCGGCACCGGGGGTGGCCGGTGAACCGGCTGGACGAGCTGCGCGGGCCGGTGCCGCCCCGCGCGCACGACGCCCGGGCCATCGCGGCTCTGGCCGCCAACCCGGGCTGCGCCCGCCGGGCGCTGATGGACGCCGCCGGGGTGGACAAGGACCGCACGGCCCGGCACCTCGGCTTCCCGGCCCCCTTCGGCCAGTCCCAGTTCGCGATCACCCGCGGGAACGTGTTCGAGTCGCTGGTGAAGGAGAACGGCTGCGCCGAGCTGCTGCGGCTCCTGCGCGAGCTGCTCGGCCTGCCCGTCGCCCAGGTCGGCTACCAGGACGTGGAGAGCGTCGGCTCCCACCTGCGCCACTCCCACACCCGGACACTGGTCGACCGGGCGGCTCGCGAGCACGGCGACACGGCGGTCTTCTACGACCATCCGCTGTTCAGCCTGGAGATCGCCGGACACACCTCCTACCTGGAGCCCGACGTGGTGGCCTTCCAGGTCGGCGGGCGCTTCCACATCGTGGAGATCAAGTCGTTCAGCGTGATCGACGGCCAGGCCGAGCCCGAGAAGGTCGCGGCGGCGGCCAGGCAGGCCGCGGTCTACGTGCTGGCGATGCGCACGCTCCTGGCCGACCTCGGGCACGATCCCGAGCGCGTCTCCCACGACGTGGTGCTCGTCTGCCCGGAGAACTTCGCCAACCGGCCGACCGCGACGCTGGTGGACGTGCGCAAGCAGCTCGCCGTCCTCAAACGGCAGCTCGCCCGGATGACCAGGGTCGACCGCCTGCTCGAAGGGCTCCCCCCGGGGGTCACCTTCGACCTGGCCCCCGACGGGGACGGCGTGCCCACCCGCTCGGCGGAGGAGCTGGCCCAGGCCCTGGCCCGGGTGCCCGCCCGCTACGCGCCCGACTGCCTGTCCACCTGCGACATGTGCATGTTCTGCCGCGACGAGGCCCGCGGCAGCGGCTCCACCGATCTGCTCGGCCGGCAGATCCGCGACCAGCTCGGCGGAGTCTGCGGCATGACGGAGGCACTGGGCCTGGCCGAGGGCACCGTCGAGCCCGCCGAGGGCCAGGAGGAGATCGCCCGCCTGCTCCGCCTGGCGGAGCGCCTGCGCGAGGAGTGCCTGCGATGAGCCGGCGGAGCGAGCGGCCCGGCGGGCACGGCGCCCACCGGGTCGGCGGAGGAGGCGGCGTGAGCGGGCGAACCTACAAGCACAGCAGCGCAACGCCCACCGGGCCGGCGGAGGAGGCGGCGTGAGCGGGCGAACCTACAAGCACAGCAGCGCAGCGCTCGCGGAGCCGACGGAGGAGGCGACGTGAGCACGCTGACGGCGCTGGCGCGGCTGCGCGCCATCCGGGACGGGGCCGCCCAGCCGATCACCACGGTCCGGCACTGCCACATCGCCCCGCACCCGATGGTGTTCATCCCGCTCAAGCTCGCCGGCGAGGCCGCCGCGCCGCTGGCCGCCATGGTGGGCACCGATCCGGACCACCCCCGGCTGCTGGTGGTCCCCCAGCCCCGCAACCGGGACCTGCGCTTCGCCTTCGCCGCCGAGCTGGCCGAGGTGCTCCTGCCGTACGTCGAGGGGTTCGAGAAGACCACCGAGACGGTCGAGAGGAAGGGCGGGGAGCCGTACGAGCGGTGCCTGGACGCGCCGCAGCTCCTGGTGCCCAACCGGCCGGCGGCCGCCTTCACCGGGCTGCTGGGCCGCTCCACCCGCTTCCGCAGGGCCGACGGGCCCTATCCGGTGCATCCGTCGGTGCCGCTGCTGGGGCGGTGGCTGACCTACTTCGCCGACCGGTCGCGGCAGCCGGGCTCCTGCCTGCTGCTGGTGGCCACCGAGGCGCTGAGCATGCACTGGGCGACCGGGCAGAGCGGCCTGGAGGACGCCAATCTGGCGGCGCTGCTGGGATGGATCGCCCCTCCTCCGGGGATGAGCGGCCGGCGGGCCGCCGAGGAGGCCGAGGACCCGCTGCTCTGGCCGCCGGCCGGCCCCGCCACCGACCCGGGCTTCGACAACGAGGTGCTCGGCCCCGCCGTGCGGGCCTACGAGGAGGCTCCGACCGACCATGCCGTGGAGCGCCTGACCCAGGCGCTGCGGACCCAGCTCGAACCGACCTGGCGGCTGATGTGGCAGGCGGCCGGCCTGCTGCGCGCGCTGCCCGAGGGCGGGCGGGTGAAGGACCGCTGGGACGCCGACCGCGGCTCGTTCACCAGGTTCGTCGAGCGGCTGGCCGAAGGCGGGCCGCCGCAGGCGCGCAGGGACGGCGCGGTCGGCGCCGCGGCACGGCTGGCGGGGCTGGAGCGGGCCCGGGCGAGCTACGACGTGCAGCGGGCCTACGACGACCCGCTGATCATGGCCGAATACCGGCTGACCGGTGAGGCGTTCGCCGGGACGGTGACGGGCGCGGACCCCGAGCACACCGAGGGCGAGGGCCGCTCGCGCAAGCTGCGGCCGCTGATCACGGTCCGGACCGACGACCCGGTACGGCTGGCCCCCGGCGCCACGGTCGGCAGCCCCGACCGGCGCGGCCACGCCGCCGAGATCGTCGAGATCGCCGGCGACGAGATCACTCTGAAGATCACCAAGGGGATGGGCCGGGGCAGGACGCCCGCACCCGGCGCGGTGCCCGAGCCGGGTGAGCGGGTCTCCTACACCTCGCTGACCGACGACTTCCAGACTTCGGCGGCGCTCCCCGACCCCGAGCGGACGCCGTGGACCCACGGCGGCCCGCCGGAGGAGTACGTGCCCAGCGACGACGACGCGCAGGAGGAATGGTCGTGAACGGTCAGCAGGCGGGCGCGGCATGACGCCCCAGCAGGAGGCGGCGGCCGTCGTCGAGGCGGTCCTGGCGGACCTGCCCCGCAACCGGGGTGTGGTGGTCGACTCCCCTCCCGGGGCGGGCAAGTCCACCCTGGTGGTCAGGGCCGCCGGGCACATCGCCGAGACCGGCGAGCCGCTGATGATCGTCGCCCAGACCAACGAGCAGGTCGACGACCTGGTGGAACGGCTCGCCACCGAGCACCCCGACCTCACCATCGGCCGCCTGTCGGCCGGCGGCTACGTCACCCCGGGCCGCGTCCTCGCCCACACCAACGTCTCGGTCGCCGGCAAGCTGCCCGACCTGGGCGACCCGGCCGTGGTGGTCGCCACCGCCGACAAGTGGGCCTGGATCGGCGACCGGACCTGGCCCTGGGCGATCGTGGACGAGGCGTACCAGATGCGCTCGGACAAGCTGCTGCGCATCGCCTCGCTGTTCGAGCGGTCGCTGTTCGTGGGCGACCCGGGCCAGCTCGACCCGTTCTCGATCGTCGACGGCGACCGCTGGGCGGGTCTGTCGTGGGATCCGGTGCAGAGCGCGGTCTCGGTGCTGCTGCGGCACAATCCCGACCTGCCGGTGCACCGGCTGCCCGTCTCCTGGCGGCTGCCCGCCTCGGCGGCCCCGGTGGTCTCCGAGGCGTTCTACCCGTTCACCGGGTTCCGGGCCGGGACCGGGCACGCGGACCGGTCGCTGGAGCTCACCGTCAACGGCATGCGCACCTCCTACGACCGCGCGCTGGAGGAGGCGGCGGCCTCGGGCTGGGCGCTGTACGAGCTGCCGAGCCGCCACACCGTGCGCACCGACGCCGAGGCGGTGCAGGCGGTGGCGGTGCTGGCCGTACGGCTGCTGCAGCGGGCGCCGGTCGCCCACTCCGAGCGCGGCAGCCACCGTGTCACGGCCGACCGGATCGCCATCGGCGCCGCCCACCGCGACCAGGTCGCCGCGATCCGCGCGGCCGGGGTGCCGGAGGAGATCACGGTGGACACCGCCAACCGCCTCCAGGGGCGCGAGTACGACGTGACGATCGTGCTCCACCCCCTCTCCGGCCGCCGCGACGCCACGGCCTTCCACCTGGAGTCGGGGCGGCTGTGCGTGCTCACCTCCCGCCACCGGCACGCCTGCGTCGTGGTCGCCAGGGCGGGCATCCCCGAGCTGCTGGACGCCCACCCGTCGGCCGAGCCGGTCCAGCTCGGCGTGCCGGTGAAGTTTCCCGACGGGTGGGAGGCCAACCAGGCCGTGCTGGCCCATCTCGCCAAGCACCGGGTGGCCGCCCACTGAGCCGCCCCGCCGGGGACCGGTGCGGGCGGGCGCCGTCCGGAGCCCCGGACGCCCCGCCCGCCGGGTGCGCGCGGGCGATCGCCGGGCCTCCGAGCCTGCTGTTCGAACGGACGCCCCGCGGGCCAGGTGCCTGCGCGACGGGCGCGCCGGTCAGTGGGTGTGGGCCGGCACCGGCTCGATCTCCGGGTGCGCGGTGACCCAGACCATGCGCTCGCGGCTCTCCTCGTCCATCGGCGTGTAGACCACCATCCGCGTCTCCGGCGGCGACGGCAGCGCCAGGCTCGTCGAGACCGTGCGCACCAGCCCGACCGCGGAGTGCTGGAAGATCTTCATCCGGTTCCCCGGCCTGGCCACGTCGTGGGTGGCCCACATGGCCGCGAACTCCGGGCTGGCGGCCGACAGCCGCCGGACGAAGCCGGTCCAGGCGGGCTCCCGCAGGTGCCGACCGAAGCCCGCGCGGAGCGTGGCGACCATCTGCGGCAGTTCCTCCTCCCGGTTGACCACCGGGGTGCAGCACTGCTTGGTGACGAAGAGCTGCCAGAGCGCGTTGCGGGTGGCGGGAGACTGCGCCGTCATGGACGGGAACAGCGCGGCGTAGGCGCGGTTCCAGGCCAGCAGGTCGTAGCGGCCGTTGTAGACGGCGGCGGGTATCGGGGCGAGCTGGTCGAGGATGATCTGGGTCTCGGGTTCCAGCGCGGCTCCGGCGTCGGAGACGGACACGCCCGGCACGTCGGCGAGCCGGTAGAGGTGCTCGCGCTCGGCGTCGTCCAGCCGGAGCGTCCGGGAGATCGCGTCGAGCACCTGCACACTGGCGTTGATCGGCCTCCCCTGCTCCAGCCAGGTGTACCAGGTGACGCCCACCCCGGCGAGCAGGGCGACCTCCTCACGCCGCAGGCCCGGGGTGCGGCGGCGCAGCCCCGGTGGCAGCCCCACCTCGGCCGGGGTGAGGCGGTCACGGCGGCTGCGCAGGAAGGAGGCCAGCTCGGCACGGCGGGCACGCGGGTGGGTCATGGTCACTCCCCCATGCTGGCCGACGGCCGGACCGGCTGCCAGGTACCGGCAGTACCAGGATCAGCAGGCTCTCGTTACCGGTATCGGCGCGCCCCCAAGCTCGTCCCCATGACCGCGATATCCACCAGGGCCCCGGCTCTGCGCACCCGTTGGCTGCTGACGGTGGTCCTCACCGGGCAGTTCATGGCGATCCTGGACGTCTCCATCGTCAACGTCGCCTCTCCCGTGATCCGTTCCGATCTCGGCGCGTCCGGCTCGGGACTCCAGATGGTCATCTCGGGCTACACCATCGCCTACGCCATGCTGCTGATCACCGGTGCCCGGCTGGGCGGCCGGTACGGCGGGCGCCGGCTGTTCCTGTACGGCCTGGCGGGGTTCACCGCCGCCTCCCTCGCCTGCGGTCTGGCCGTCTCGACCGGGCAGCTCGTCGCCTTCCGGCTGCTTCAGGGCGCGGGGGCGGCCCTGATGGTGCCCCAGGTGCTGAGCATGATCCAGATGAACTTCGAGGGGGCCGCGCGGGCCCGCGCGCTCAGCCTCTACGCGACGGTGATCTCGGGGGCCGCCGTGGTGGGCCAGGTGCTGGGCGGCGTGCTGGTCTCCGCCGACCTGTACGGCACGGCGTGGCGACCGGTCTTCCTGGTGAACGTGCCGATCGGGATCGGGCTGCTCGCCGTGGGCGCGAGGCTGCTGCCGGCCGACGGCCCGCTGCGCCACCGCGCCCTGGACCTGCCCGGCCTGGTCACCCTCTCGCTGGCGGTCAGCCTCCTGGTGGTGCCGCTGGTGCTGGGCCACGAGCAGGACTGGCCGCTGTGGGGCTGGGCCGCGATGGCGGCGAGCGTGGCGGCCGCGGGGCTCTTCGTGCTGGTGGAGCGGGGAGCACCCGCGCCGCTGGTGCCCGCGCGGGTGCTGCGGGCCCCCGGGGTGGCCGTCTCCGCGCTGGCCGTCTTCGGGGCGATGGCGACCTACGGCGGGTTCCTGTTCACCCTCGCCCTGCACCTGCAGGGAGCCCTGGGCGACAGCCCGCTCCGGGCCGGCCTGACGTTCGTCCCCGGCGCGGCGGCCTTCGCCGTGGTCAGCCTCAACTGGCGGCGGGTCCCCGAGCGGCTGCACCGCCGTATGATCATCGTCTCCTTCGGCGTGGCGGCGCTGGGCTATCTGGGGCTGTCCCTGGCGCTGGGCGGCGGCGGGCACGGCGAGCCGCTCCTGTGGGTGGCCCTGGCGGTGGTCGGGGCCGGTCTGGGCGGGGCGTTCAGCCCGGTGCTCGCACTCGCGCTCACCCACGTCGCCCCGGGGGACGCCCCCGACGCCAGTGGGCTGTTCGTCATGATGACCCAGCTCGGCCAGGTCGTGGGCGTGGCCACGTTCGGCACGCTGTACCTGAGCCTGGGCTCGGCGCCGGGCACCGGCGTGGCGCTGGCGGTCACGGCGCTGGTCACCGGGGTGTGCGCGCTGCCGCTGCTGCGGCGGTGAGTCCCCGGGTACGGCCCGCGCAGCCGTACCCGGACCGGTCAGACCGTCCGCCGCCAGACGTCGATGGCCAGCACCTGGCGCATGCCCACCGACAGGTACAGCTCCAGCGCGGGCGTGCTGTTGTTGGCGTCCACGTGGAGATAGGTGCCCACCCGGCCGCGCCGGGCGTCGTCGGCGAAGGCCCTGCGGAGCATGAACCGGCCGAGCCCGCGGCCCCGGAAGGCCGGCAGCACGGCCAGTTGGCGCACGTAGCCGCAGTTCTCGTCGCCGGCGAAGGCGTTGGTGCCCAGCAGCATCGCCACCGGCTCACCGTCGATCCGGGCGACCGTCAGCTGCGACCAGTCGCCGCTGGCCGAGGAGTCCAGCTCCTCGTGCCACTTGTCGTAGTCCTTGGGGGTGAACCCGAAGTGCTCGGCGAAGCCGGCCTGCTGGACGGCGTGTCCCTGGCGGCGGACCTCGTCGGTGATCCCCTGGTGGACCGAGAGACCGGGCGGGAGGGCGGGCTCGGGGACCGAGCTCCCGTGGTCGACCAGCAGCCGGATGAAGCTGGTCGCCGCGCTGAACCCGCGGGCGGCGGCGATGGCCCGCTTGCCGCTGTCCTCCCGGTACAGGCCGATGTCCAGCACGGCCCTGTCGTGACCGAGCCCGGCCGTGATCTGCCTGGCCCGCTCGGTCACGGTGTCCCAGAGCCCGCCGGTCAGCCCGGGGGCGTCGGGATGCACGGCCACGTCGATGTCGACGTTGTCACTTGTGCCCTTGCGGCAGGCCCAGGCCCAGGCGACCAGGCGTCCGGCCCCGTCGTGGACGACCCAGCCGTCGGTCTCCCTGTCGAAGGAAGGGTCGTTCAACTGGTCGACGACGTCGTCGAAGGTCATGTCCCCCTTGCCGATCACCTGCGTGTCGCACAGGGAGATCAGCTCGTGGATGTCGTGCGCGTCTTCGGCCCGAGGCCGCCGGGTGACGTACCCGGCGGCGGTAGTGGTTGTCTCCATGGGCACAGCCTGTCCGGGGTGACTTGGAGCCGGCTGGGTCATGGCTTGGTCTCGGCGCCCGGCGTCAGTCGAGGGCCGGGGCCGGGACCGGGGCCTCGGCGTCAGCGCCCTGCTCGGGGGCCCCGCGCAGCGGGATCTCCTTGATGAAGGCGGCCAGCAGCGGCACCACGACGGCGAACAGGATCGCCCACCAGAACACGCTGGAGATGGAGGCGGCCAGCGACTCCAGGAAGCCGGTCCGGACGTTGGCGGGCAGCTCGTGCAGGGCGGCGGGGTTGAACTGGCCGCCGCTGGAGGCGAGCTTGTCGCCGACGGGGCCCAGCTTGCTCTCCAGGTTGGAGGTGAGCTGGTTGTTGAAGACCGCGCCGAACAGCGAGACGCCGAACGAGCCGCCGATGGAGCGGAAGAAGGTGGAGGCGCTGCTGGAGACGCCCAGGTCCTTCTGCTCCACGCTGTTCTGCGCGATCAGCATGGTGGTCTGCATCAGGAAGCCCATGCCGAGGCCGAGCACCGCGATGAACACGCCGGTCTGCCAGGCGGGCGTGTGGACGTCCATCAGCGACAGCAGCCACATGGCGACCGCCATGATGACGCCGCCGAGGACCGGGTAGACCTTGTACTTGCCGGTCTTGGTGATGGCCTGGCCGACGAAGAGCGAGACCACCATGGCCGAGCCCATCATCGGCAGCAGCAGCAGGCCCGAGTTGGTGGCCGAGGCGCCCTGGACCGTCTGCTGGAACAGCGGCAGGAAGTTGATGGCGCCGAACATCGCGAAACCGAGCAGGAAGCCGACCAGGGAGATCAGTGTGAAGTTGCGGTTGCGGAACAGGTTGAGCGGCATGATCGGTTCGGCGGCGCGGCGCTCCACCGGGATGAACAGCGCCAGCGTGACCACGGCGAGCGCGGCCAGACCGAGGATCTGCGGCGAGCCCCACTCGTAGTCGTTGCCGCCCCAGGTGGTGATGAGGACCAGCGCGGTGATGCCGATGGACAGCAGGGCCGCGCCGAGCCAGTCGATGCGGTGCTCGGTGCGGTACTTGGGGAGCTTCAGCTTGGTCGCCAGCAGCGCCAGCGCGATGAACCCGACGGGCAGGTTCACGTAGAAGGCCCAGCGCCAGTCGAGATGGTCGGTGATGAACCCGCCGACGAGCGGACCGGCGATCATCGCCAGTGACATAACGCCGGCCATGATCCCCTGGTACTGGCCGCGCTCGCGGGGCGGGACGAGGTCACCGATGATCGCCATCGCGTTGACCATCAGGCCGCCGGCGCCGAGGCCCTGGAGCGCGCGGAAGGCGATGAGCTGGGCCATGCCGTCGCCGGGACCGCCCAGCATCTCGGAGCCGGCCATGCCGCAGAGCACGGAACCGATCATGAAGATGACGATCGAGGCCAGGAAGATGTTCTTCCTGCCGTACAGGTCGCCGATCTTCCCCCAGATGGGGGTGGAAACGGTGGTGCCGAGCACGTAGGCCGTCACCACCCAGGACAGGTGGGTCAGCCCGCCCAGCTCACCGACGATCCGGGGCATGGCGGTGCCGACGATCATGTTGTCGAGCATGGCCAGGACCATCGCGAGCATCAGGCCAGGCAGCACTACCATGACCTCACGCCGCCGCACTGGTGCGGCTGCGGTCTCCTTCACTTCTTGTCGCCCCCTAAGACAATGATCTTACTTACTTGCCGACCGGCTAGTGTCGGATATGCTGGGAATGTAGGCCGATCACTTACCGGCCGTCAAGTTGATTTCGCTGCAAAGGGAACCATGAGGGAAAACGCCGATACGCGCACCCGGATCCAGGAGACCGCCCTGAAGCTCTTCGTCGAGCAGGGATACGAGGCGACCTCGCTCCGCGAGATAGCGGAGGCTCTCGGCGTGACCAAGGCCGCCCTCTACTACCACTTCAAGAGCAAGGACGAGATCGTCACCAGCCTGGCGGAGAACCGGCTGCACGCGGTCGAGGAGCTGGCCGCCTGGGCCGCCTCCCAGCCCCGCACCGACGAGACCCGCCGGGAACTGGTCCGCCGCTACTCCGAGGACCTGCACCGGGGCCGGCACCACGAGATCATGCGCTTCTTCGAGCGCAACCAGACCGCGCTGAAACACCATCCGGTGATGGAGAAGACCCGCGGCCGGATGTTCGAGCTGTTCGCCTTCCTGGCCGACCCCGCCGATCCGACGGCCGTCCGGCTGAAGAGCTCGATGGCCCTGTTCGCCCTGCACGCGGCCTGGTTCATCCTCAAGGACGACATCTCCGACGACGAACGCAGGGCCGCCGCCCTGGAGGTCGCGCTCGAACTCCTCCAGCGGTGAGCGTGCTCATCGACCCGCCGGACTGGCCGGGTCCGCACGGCATGCTCTGGTCGCATCTGGTCAGCGACAGCTCGACCGAGGAACTGCACGCCTTCGCCGCCCTGCTGGGCGTGCCGCCCCGGGCGTTCGACCGCGACCACTACGACGTCCCCCAGACCGTCTACGACAGGGCGCTCGAACTGGGGGCGGAGGCCGTGTCATCGCGCGAGCTGCTCACCCGGCTCATCGCCTCAGGTCTGCGCCGGCGCAAGAGACGTCCCTGAGTCGACGCCCCGCACGGATCCCGTCCCCGATGCGCGAGATTCCGCATGGATCTCGACGTGCCGGGCATGACCGCCCCTTGAAAGGCATCGTCGCACGTCAAAGGGGAAACCATGCTCAACGACAAGACGATCGCGTTCCTCGTGGCCCCGGAGGGGATCGAGCAGGTCGAGCTCACCGAGCCGTGGCAGGCCGTCAGGCAGGCGGGGGCGACACCCCGGCTGATCTCCACACGGCCGGGCGAGGTCCAGGCGTTCGACCACCTCGACAAGGCCGACCGGTTCCCGGTGGACGAGACGGTCGACGAGGTGCTGGTGGCCGACTTCGAGGGGCTGGTGCTGCCCGGCGGCGTCGCCAACCCCGACTTCCTGCGGACCGTGCCGAGCGCCGTCCAGTTCGTCAAGGACTTCTTCGACACGGGCAGGCCGGTCGCGGCCATCTGCCACGCGCCCTGGACCCTGATCGAGGCCGACGTGGTGCGGGGCCGCAAGCTCACCTCCTGGCCCAGCCTCCGGACCGACCTGCGCAACGCCGGGGCGGACTGGGAGGACCGCGAGGTCGTGATCTGCACGGCGGGTCCGAACACCCTGGTGACCAGCCGCAAGCCGGACGACCTCAAGGCCTTCTGCCAGGCCGCCGTGGACGCGTTCGCGGGTTAGGTTCTGTTTCGTGGATCATTGGCGGTCAGTCCGCCGCGCGGGCGCCCGAGCACCTGTCGGCCCTGATGGATCCGGGCTGATCGCTGCCCGTGCGCCCCTTCACGGTTCCCCTTTACGGGCACCGGTCGCGCGCTGAGTGGTCGAGCTCGTCCGCCAGGGCGCCGCCCGCGTCACCGGATCGTTCACGCTGATCACCGGCGTCCTGGCCCGCGACGCCCTGCGCACCGGCACCGTCGCGTCACTGGCCGACGGCGCGGTCGAGTCTTTCGTGCGCGCCGCCGCGATCGAGCTGACGCAGCGCGTCAACGCGGTGAGCCCCACCGTCTTCACCGAATCCATCGACGCGTACGGCGATCTCTTCGCCGGCTTCGAGCCCGTCCCGGTGCGCCGGGCCGCGAACGCCTACGTGCGCTCCATCGAGGGCCACCAGACCGGGCAGGTCTACGAGATCGGCTGACTCGCCGGACGGCTCACGCGGACGGCGCCTCCGGGGGAGGCGACCACATGGGCGAGATCGTCGGAGCGTGCCGGGAGCGGGATCCGGCGCCCGGACACGATCGCCGCCCTTCGATTAGGACGGGTCGGGCGGGGCAAGGCTCTAGAGGTCATCTGTTGAAGGAGGAACTGTGGAGGCCACGATCGCGTTGCGCCTACCGCGCGACGCCGCGAGTGTTCCCGTCATCAGGCAGCTGCTGGACGCCTCGCTCCGCGCCCTGGGCGTGGAGCCGCCCATCCGCGAGGACATCCAGCTCATGCTCTCGGAGGCGTGTTCCAATGTGATCCAGCACGCCGCGCCAAGCGACGACTACATGGTCAGTACCGAGCTTCACCGTGACCGTTGCGTGATCAAGGTGGTGGACGCGGGGAACGGTTTCGACTTCGCCGGAGCGCATCCGGCGCCCCCTCCCACCTCCGAGCACGGCCGCGGCCTGCTCATCATGAAGGCCCTGGCCGACGACATCCGTTTCGTCAACCGGCCGGAGCGGGGCTCGGTCGTCTGCCTGGAGAAGAAGTTGCGCTTCGTCAAAGACGCTCCGGGGCTGTCACTCCTGCTCAACGAGGAGCTTGAGTTCGGACAGAGCGTCCCGGAGATAGTCGGTGACGACCCATACGTCGGGGACCATCTCCCGACAGGCGATCACGCCCACGTCAAGTGAGCCGTCGTAGGAGAAGGCGGTGATGTTGAGGCCGCCGCTGACGTCGGTGATCACCGAGACGGGGTGGTAGGAGAGCAGCCGGACGCCGCTCACGTAGAGCGGGAGCTGCGGGCCCGGGACGTTGGAGATCACCACGTTGATCGGCCCGGCGGTCTCGGCGAACAGGTTGAAGGCGGCGCGGGCGGCCAGGCCGGTCAGCGCCGAGGGCATCATGTCGCTGATCTCCTGGATCCAGCGGGCCGGGGCCAGCGACGAGCGGTCCTTGATCAGGGCCATCGCGTCCCGTACGGCCAGCAGCCGCTCCACCGGGTCGGCGATCTGCGTGGCGAGCGTAGTGATCATTATGGTGACCTGGTTGCCCTCGCCCTCGTCGCCGCCCTCGTCGCCGGAGACGCGCAGCGAGAACGGCACCCCCGCGACGAGCGGCTGGCCCGGCAGGGCGTCGTGCTTGAGCAGCCACTGCCGCAGCGCTCCCGCGCACATGGTCATCACCACGTCGTTGACCGTGACTCCGAAGGCGTTCTTGACCTGCTTGACGTCCTCCAGCGGCAGTGCGGTGAAGGCGAAGCGGCGGTGGGCGGTGATCCGGCCGCTGAACGGCGTGCGGGGGACGGTCAGCCGGGGCAGCGCGGGCACCGGGGCCCCGCCGGACAGGCGCTGGGCCACGTCCCGGGTGACCCGGGAGACCAGCCCGGCCCCGGGAAGCTGGGAGAGCACCGGGATCTCGTCCAGATGAGGGACCGCGTTGACCAGGAACCTCACCGTGTTCGCCGGGTTGAGGACGGCGCCGGCGACACCCCTGATGATCATCTCGCCCGTGTCGATCCGTTCTTCGGGCTCCCGCTCGGGTGCCATCACGATCTCGGCGGGTTCGGCAGAGGTGTCCAGCAGGGCGGCGAGGACGTCGGCGCCGGTGACACCGTCGATCGCGGCGTGGTGGACCTTCATGTAGAGGGCCGTTCTGGCGCCGCTCAGGCCGTGGATCAGATACATCTCCCAGAGCGGGTGGCGCCGGTCCAGGCGGCGGGCGTGCAGCCGCGCCACCTGCTCGCCGAGCTGCTCGTCGCCGCCCGGCGCGGGCAGCGCGATCTCCCGCACGTGGTAGTCGAGGTCGATCCTGCCCTCCTCGGTCCAGTAGGGGCGGTCCAGGCCGAGGGGCACGGGAGCGAGCCGGCGCCGGAACGGCGCGGCCAGATGCAGCCGCCTGGCCAGCAGGGTGAGCAGGTCCCCACGGGTCAGCCCGCCGGACAGGATGGCCAGCCCGGCGATGTTGGCGACGTTCGTCGAGGTCTCGAAGTTCAGGAACTGGGTGTCCACCGCGCTGAGCTGCCGCATCGTCCGCCTTCCAGGAGTCTTATGCTCCATCCTGCTCCCGGGAGGTCGACAGGGCCAACGCGGCCAGGGCGAGAAGGACGACCACGGAGACGGCGAGCATCGCCAGCCAGGCGAGCACCAGCACGACCACGATGGTGACGAGCTCGCTGATCAACTGCAGCACCGCAGAGCTGTGCCCGGATTTATCCGCTTCTACACCGCATTCCAGCGGGCGAGCTTCAGCGCGAGATGGAGTTCTAACCTGTGGGATCCATCCTTCAGGCTCCGCCCTGTCAGCTCCTCGATCCTCGCCAGGCGGTAGTAGAGGCTGGTGCGGTGGAGGTGGAGCAGGCGGGCCGTCTCCTGCGCGTCCCCCCCGTGGTCCAGATACGTCTCCAGCGTGACGGCGAGCGCCGGATGCTCGCGCAGCGGGCCGAGCGGGCCGGGCCGACCGGTCTCGGGTCCGGGCTCGGCGAGCAGCCGGTAGACGCCCAGCTCCGGCCAGCGGGCGACCGGACCGAGTGCCGGCTCGGCCGCCGCCGCCCTGGCCGCGGCGGCCGCCTCCCGGTGTGCCCGGCGGATCGACTCGAGCCCGGGGTGGAGCGCGCTCACCCCCGCGTGGCCGGCCGCCCTGGCGGCCAGCAGCTCCCCCAGCGCCCGGGCGTCCTCGCCGCCGCCGAGCAGCAGCACGGCGTGCCGGTCGAGGACGGTGAAGGCGGGGGGACGGCGCATCCGTGCGAGCTCGTCGCCGACCGCTTCGCCCAGACCCGCCTGATCGCCCCGTACGGCCAGCAGGCGCAGCGGCCCCTCGCCGAGCACCCCGGCCGCCCGCCCCGCGGTGATCTCCCCGCCGAGCAGCCGGCGCAGGGTGTGGGAGCTCCCGCCGTCGTCGAGCAGGGCGGCGATGGCCGCGGCGTCCCTGACGGTCCTGGCCTCCTGCTCGGAGGTCAGCGGCCCCTCCCCCTCGATGACCCACAGGGAGCCGACGCGCCTGTTGTGGTGGAGCAGCGGCACGCACAGCCGGGCGGCCATGCCCAGCGCCGGGTTGGCCGGGACCCTGACCGGCTCGCTGGTCGTGGCCACCCCGTGGGCCTCCTGCCAGGCACCGACCTCGGCGGGGACGGATCTGGACAGGATGGCCTGGGCCCGCACCTGGTCGACCTCGCCGTGGTGGACGCTGTGCGCGACGACCCTGCCCTCGGGGTCGTCCACGGCCATGCCCCGTCCCACTGCCGTGGCCAGGGAGTCGAGAAGGTCCTGGACATCATCCGCGATCACCCGCGAATCCTACAGATGTAGGAATGATCTCCACCGGCCGGACGATGACTGCTTTCCGGCACGGGCCGTACCGTCGCATCAATCCCCTTCCGGAAGGAGCCGCCGTGGAAACGCGCAGCCGAGTCGCCCCCTGGGCATCACCCCGGGCGCAGCGGCGCCTGGTGGAGCTGGAGTCGGAGCTGGACGGCCTGGGACTTCACGACGTCAGCCGCCTGGTCGACGCGGTGCTGGCCGAGCACCGGGGCCGCCTCGACGAGGACGGGATCGTCCTGTACGCGGGCACGAACACGATGAGCGAGCGGGCCCGCGCCGCCCACGAGATCTCGCTGGGCAGCCGCCCGTCCATGGGCTGGCCCGGGGAGAAGTTCCAGACCGGCCTGGACGAGCTGGACGTGCTGGAGGTTCTCGCCCCGCTCCAGGTCGCGGCCCTGATGGGCGGCGAGTTCGCCGAGGTCAGGTTGCAGAGCGCGACGATGGCCAACCTCGCCTGCTACACCGCCTTCGCCCGGCCGGGCGACACGGTCGCGGTGCTGCCGGAGGCCGCCGGGGGCCACGCCAGCCACCACTCCCAGGGCGCAGCCGGGATCCGGGGGCTGCGGGTGGTCGACCTGCCCTACGACGCCGGGCGCTTCGACATCGACTACGACGCGCTGCCGGCGTTCCTGCGGGAGCAGCGGCCGGCGCTGGTGGTGGTCGGCGCCAGCCTGATGCTCTTCCCGCACGACGTCGGACGGGTCCGGGCGGCCTGCGACGAGGTGGGCGCGGTCCTGGTCTACGACGCCTCGCACATGGCCGGCCTGATCGCGGGCCGCCGGTTCCAGCGGCCGCTGGACGAGGGCGCGCACGTGGTGACCATGTCGACCTACAAGTCCTTCGGCGGCCCGCCCGGCGCGGCCATCGTGACCCGCGAGGAGGAGCTCGCGCGCCGGGTGTCCACGGCCGCCTACCCCGGTCTGACCGCGAACTACGACGCCTCCCGGCTGGCCCCGCTGGCCGTCGCCGCCGCCGAGCACGCCGTCGGCGGTCCCGCCTACGCCGACCGCTGCATCGCCAACGCCAAGGCGCTGGCCGCGGCGCTGGAGGGCGAGGGGTTCGCCGTCGCGGCCTCCCACCTGGGCTGGACCGTCTCCCACCACGTGGCGGTGGACGCCGCCGCGTTCGGCGGCGGGGACGACGCGGCCCGGCTGCTGGCCGAGGGCGGCGTCTACCTCAGCGGCATCGGCCTGCCCGACCAGGCGCCCGGCGAGCCCATGCGGGGCCTGCGGATCGGCACCCAGGAGGTGACCCGCCGCGGCCTCGGCACGGAGACCATGCGCGAGATCGCGGTGCTGATGCGCCGCCTGCTGATCGACGGCCACGACCCGGTCAAGGTCCTCCAGGACACCGTCGCCCTGCGCCGCTCCACCACCCCCTGATCCCGGACCGGCCCGCTCGACCCCCTGGGGCCCCGCCCCCTGGCGGGCCGGTCCGCAGAAACTCCGCCCTCCCCCGGGCCGGCCGGCGGCTCAGCCGATCCAGACGGCCTTGAGGTTGCAGAACTCGCGGATGCCGTGCGCCGACAGCTCCCGGCCGTACCCGGAGTTCCTGACCCCGCCGAAGGGCAGCTCGGGGTAGGAGGTGACCATGCCGTTGACGAAGACCAGGCCGGCCTCCAGCTCGGTGACGAAGCGCTCCTGCTCGACGGGGTCGGTGGTCCAGGCGTTGGCGCCGAGCCCGAAGGAGGTGGCGTTGGCCAGGGCCAGGGCCTCGTCGATGTCGCCGGCCCGGTACAGCGAGGCCACCGGGCCGAACACCTCCTCGCCGAACAGCCTCATCTCCGAGGTGATGTCGGCGATCACGGTCGGCTGGTAGAACCAGCCGGGCAGGTCGGGGCTCCATCCTCCGCACAGCACCCGCGCGCCGCGCCCGGCCGCGTCGGCCACGATCTTCTCCACGTCGTCGCGTCCCTGCCGGGTGGCGAGCGGCCCCACATCGGTCGAGTCGTCCATCGGGTCCCCCACCCGGAGCGCCTCCATCCGCGCCACGAACCGGCCGGTGAAGTCGTCGTACACCTCGGTGTGCACGATGAACCGCTTGGCGGCGATGCACGACTGGCCGTTGTTCTGCACCCGCGCGGTGACCGCGGTGGCGGCGGCGGCGTCGAGGTCGGCGGACGGCATCACGACGTAGGGGTCCGAGCCGCCCAGCTCCAGGACGGTCTTCTTGACCTCGCTCCCCGCGATCGAGGCCACCGACCGGCCGGCCGGCTCGGAGCCGGTCAGCGTGGCCGCCACCACCCTGGGGTCCCGCAGCACCGCCTCGACCTGCCCGGACCCGATCAGCAGGGTCTGGAAGCAGCCCGGGGGGAAGCCCGCCCTGGCGAACAGCCCGCCCAGGTAGAGCGCGGTCTGCGGCACGTTCGAGGCGTGTTTGAGCAGCCCCACGTTGCCGGCCATCAGCGCCGGCGCGGCGAACCGGACCGCCTGCCACAGCGGGAAGTTCCACGGCATCACCGCGAGCACCGGCCCCAGCGGCTGGTAGCGCGCGTACGCCCGCCGCGCGGCCACGGCGGGCGCGTCCACCGGCTCGTCGGCCAGGAACTCCTCGGCGTGCTCGGCGTAGTAGCGCATCCCCTTCACGCACTTGGCCACCTCGCTCCGGGCCGCGGTCAGCGTCTTGCCCATCTCGGTGGTCATCAGCCGGGCCACTTCCTCCTGCTCCGACTCCAGCAGGCCGGCGGCGCTCTGCATCCACGCCGCCCGCTGCTTGAAGTCGGTGGCCCGGTAGGTCCGGAACTCCGCGGCGGCGAGGGCGAGCCGCTCGTCCACCTCGTGCTCGCTCAGCGGTTCGAAGGTCTTCAGCGTCTCCCCTGTGGCGGGGTTGACCGTTGCGATCGCCATCGATGCCTCCTCGGCAACCCTTTACCGGCCACGTGCCCCCTTCCGGGTGGTTTACACGGCCGTCCCGAGGGGTGGGGTCCGGCCGGAGCGCAGGGGATGTTGGGGACGCCGGTAATGGGTACGGGACACCTGACGACCCTGTTTCGGGAGGTCAAGGTAATGATTGCTGAACGTGGCAGCGCCAAGCACGGCCCGCGCGTCGACGAGGAGCAGAAGCACGAGACCGAGGGGGTCGTCCGCGGCACCGGCCCCACCCACGCCGAGGAGTGGGCCGACCCCGGAGGGATGGTCGACCCCGAGGAGGAGGCGGCCCCCAGGAGGTATCCACCGGGGCACGCCCCCGGCACCCCCGAGGGGATCACCCCGACGGCCGTCGAGCGCCGCAGCGCCCTCGCGAAGTGGCTGAGCGACGCCCACTGGCCGTCGGACCGTGACGAGCTCCTGGCCCACGCCGAGACGAAGCTGGCACCCGACGCCATCGTCGAGAGCCTGCGCGACCTGCCCGACGGCGAGTTCCACAACATCGGCGAGGTGGCCAGGGCCCTCGGGCTCGGCGCGGAACGCCGCCGCTGGTAAGGCGCCCCGCCCCGGCCGGACCCGGCTTTTGAGGGAGTCGCAGAGAATCCGATCTATCAGGTTGAGGTTGAACAATCTCCAGGCCAGCGTGCTGGGCGACACCCAAAGTCG
>NZ_JBSFPS010000125.1:0-27381 GCF_053588315.1 Streptosporangium sp. NPDC003464
GCGTGCCCGACCACAAGCCGGTGCTGGACCAGACCGTCCGTGACGTCGGCTGATTGATCACCACAACCAGATCCGTCACAACCAGGGGCTTCGGATGCTGTTCTATCGTGCTGCCGTCGATTTGTCGCGTTCAACGCTGAACTACGTCGCTGGGGTGATCCGCCGGCACCGCAAGGCGATCGGGTCTGTCTGGCGGCTGCTCAACGCCGGGCAGCAGGCGCTGCTGGTGCTGGTCCACCTGCGCAAGGGCGAGACGTTCACCGAGCTCGGAGTCGGGTTCGGGGTCTCAACGGCGACCGCGTGGCGGCATGTGGAGGAGACGGTCGCGCTGCTGTCGTCCCGCTCGCCCAAGCTCGGGCAGGCGCTGCGCAAGGCCCAGCGGGACGGGCTGCACCACCTGGTGCTGGACGGCACACTGATCCGTACCGACCGGATCAAGGCCGACCCGCCCCAGCGCAGCCAGGGCTGCCGCGAACATCTCCGTGTCGAACCCCCGAATCCGCGTCTCCCAGGCCTTCCTGGCCTGGGCAGGCAGGTAGAGACGCGGCCAGAGGCGGATCAGCGTTTCGCGGTTCAGGTAAGTCCGCAGGTCGTCGAGACGGGAGGCTTCACGGATCACGCGTTCGTACATGAGCCCGACGTGGCTGTCGTCCGAGAGATCGTAGACGCGCTGCTCGGACCAGTCCAGGCGAATGGGGAGTCGCACAACGCCGGCGAACGGCCCGGCCAGCTCGCTCAGATCGGCAGGCACAAGGTACGTACGGCGACTGGCGTAACGGGACCTGGTGTTCACATCTCCAGCCTGCCCGCTCGCCTGGGATTCCGCACCGCGACTGACAGCTTGTCGGGCTGCTCAGGTGGTTTCCCGCGTGGTCTGCGCGCCGCAGGCGGTCGGAAGAAGACCCCGTGGACATCACCCGGAACCACCAGGGGAGATCAGCCCGGTCTCGTAGGCGACCACGACGGCCTGGACCCGGTCGCGGAGGCCGAGTTTGGACAGGATCCGCGCGACGTGGGTCTTGACCGTCGTCGGGCTCAGGGTCAGCCGGTCGGCGAGTTCGGCGTTGCTCAGGCCGGTGGCGAGCAGGCGCAGCACCTCCAGCTCCCGTGGCGTCAGCTCGGACAGATCCCGATGGAGGGCGGCCCCGGTGTCGTCGCGAGGGGCGAAACGCTCGACCAGGCGACGGGTGATCGTCGGCGCGAGCAGGGCGTCGCCGGAGCGCACCAGGCGCACCGCGGCCACCAGGTGCTCGGGGGTGACGTCCTTGAGCAGGAAGCCGCTGGCGCCGGCGGCGAGGGCCGTGTAGACGTAGTGGTCGAGATCGTAGGTGGTCAGGATGAGGACGCGGGTCTCGTCGGCCCCGCCGGCCAGGATCCGCCGGGTGGCCTCGATGCCGTCCATCTGCGGCATCCGGATGTCCATGAGCACGACGTCGGGCCTGGTACGCCGGACGGCGGCGACCGCCTCGGCGCCGTTGGCCGCCTCGGCCGCCACCTCGATGCCGTCGGCGGCGAGGATCATCCGGAACCCGGTGCGGACCAGCGCCTGGTCGTCGGCGATGACGGCGCGCAGCGGCCGGCGTCGTTCTTCTGTCTCCACAGGCACATTGTCACGCCTGACCCCTCCTGCCGCATCCGTCCCGGTGGCCAGGGCCGTGTCCTTGAGGAGTACGTCGCGGGGATGACACCGCGGCCGGATCCTCCCGGGAGGCGCCCGGCATCGGGGTGTCCGATATCGGGGTGCCCGGCACCGGGGTACCCGACATCAAGGCGTCCGACATCGGGGTGACGGCAGGCGCGCGTTGGCGCCGGCCGCGGAGGGCGTGTGCCGCGGCGCCGCAGACGGTCAGCCCGACTACGGCCAGCAGGACGCGGTGGTCGACGAGTGAGACCAGCACCGCGCCCGCGACCAGGGACAGGAGTTGGGCGGCCCCGACCGCGGCCTCGAAGGCGGTGGAGACCCGGCCGACGAGGTGGCCGGGGCTGCGGCGCTGCACGAGGGTCATCCTGGCCACACCGGCCAGGGTCAGGCCGGCGCCCGCCACCGTCATCGCGGCCAGCACGACCGCCTCGGCGGGGACCGTCCACAGCATGACCGCCACGCCGTACAGGGCGATGCCCGTGCCGATCGCGGCCGACTCGCCCCGGCGCGCGATCACCGCGGCTCCGCACAGCCCGCCGACGACCGCTCCCACGCCCATCGCGGTGGAGGTGAGGGCGGTGAACTCCGGGGACCGGCCGAGGCCCCGGTCGATGACCGCGAAGATCAGCGACTCGGTCATCCCGGCCAGCGTGAACATCAGGCAGAACGCCCCGGCCGCGCGGCGCAGGGCCGGGTCCGCGACCAGGTGCCGGGCCCCGGCCCAGAACTCCTCGCGCCGGTGGCCGCGCGGCGCGGCCGGGACGGGGGGCGGCGCCGGCAGCGCCGCGAAGGCCGCCGCGGCGACGAGGAAGGTGACCGCGTCGAGCAGGACGACCGCGCCGATGCCGTAGCCGGTGTAGACGGCCACCCCCAGCAGCGGCCCGACCAGGCGCAGCCCCTGCCGGGCGGTCTGCAGCGCGCCGTTGGCCTCGGCGAGGAGGTCGTCGGGCAGGACGCTCTTCAGCAGCCCGCTGAGCGCCCCGGACACCGCCGCGTACGAGCAGCCCATGGCCGCCGACACCGGGTAGACCAGCCAGAAGGTGTCCCTGCCGGTCACCGCGGTCAGCGGGGCCAGGCTGACCGCCGACAGCAGGCACGTGGCGACGAGGAATCTCCTGCGGTCGACCCGGTCGATCACCTGGCCCAGGAGGGGGGACAGGCACAGGGGCAGCGTGAAGAAGAACAGGGTCAGCCCCGCCGCGCCGTCCGAGCCGGTGAACTTCTTGGCCAGGATCGCCGGGAGCAGCAGCAGCGAGGCGTCGCCCAGCAGGCTGGTGACCATGCCGAAGTAGATGATCCGGAACCGGCGACGGCGCAGGACCGCCCGCATCACCGGTGACCGGCGAGCCGCCGTACGGCCCGGCCCGTCGGGAACACCGGGACGGCGCTGTGGACCATGGCGAACGTCTCCAGGCCGGGCACGATCACCGTCAGGACCGGGCACCTGTCGTGCGCGGGGTTCCAGCGGAAGGTGTAGGCGGCGAACCCGGCGCGCTCCAGCGTCTTCAGGATCGCGGTGATCTGCCCGTCGACGTCTCCGGCCCCTCGCCCGCAGCCGCCTTCCGGCCCGGGCCCGCCGGCGCCTCGCCGCTCCCGCCCACCATGGCCCTCCCGCCCGGACCCGGCGCCTCCCCGCTCCCGCCCACCATGACCCTCCCGCCCGGACCCGGCGCCCGCGGACCCCGGGCCGGGCAGCCGCGCGTCGAACACGAGGCGGTCGAGCAGCGGGGCCGGGTCGAGCCTGGCGCAGCTCTCCAGCAGCGGCCATCGCCGCAGGCTCTCCAGCCTGCGGTCAAGGGTGAGGTCCACCCCGAGCGACATGTTGAACGAGGACTGGATCACCTCGCCGAGCGCGCGCTCCACGGCGTACTCGGGGTCGAGGGAGGCTCCGGAGCCGACCACCCCGGGGTAGGGGCCGGCGCGCGAGGGGATCGCGCAGTAGGCGGGGACGCCCAGATCGGAGGTGATGTCGATGATGAGCGGGGGCGCGCCGAGCCGGGCCGTCGCCTCGTCGTGGAGGCGGCGCAGATCGGGCGGGAGGAGATCGGGGCCGAGCCCGGACAGCGGCGACCGCCCGTCGAGATACCAGTCGAGGAGGGCGTGGGAGAGCGCGTCGCGCTCGATGACCTCCAACAGGCCGTGCAGGACCGCCTCCGGCTCGGTGACCCCGCTGGCGGTGCCGCTGTCGTAGGCGTAGCGGAGGTAGGGCTCGTAGCGCAGGTCGTCGCCGGGGACCGGGTGGCTGCGGCAGGACGGCGACCGGGCGAAGGCCGGATACCACAGCGCGGGCAGCTCCGGGTTGAGGGGTTCGGCCCGCAGACAGGCGAGGTCGGCGTCCGGGTAGTCGCGGGCGAGCCGGTGGATCATCTCCTCCCCGCACAGCGCCTCCTGGGCCACCACGGTGGCGACGGGCACCACCCGGGCCCGCCGGCGGTCGCCGGCGAGCGCGGCCTGCCCCTCCTCGTGCTGGAGGTGCTGCCACGCCTCGAACAGCGCGCTGACCGTGCTCTGCGCTCCGGCCCCCTTGCCGAGGGAGGCGGTGAGCACGCGCCCGGCCGAGTCGCGGACGGTGCAGCGGTGCACGGGGAACTCCGGCGAGCCCGTGGAGAGGAAGTCCGCAGAGAGGCCGGCGGCGGCGAGCACCGACTCGATGACCGACAGCGCTTCGGCCAGGCCGGCGCAGCGTTCGCGCTGGGCGCGTGTCACCACTGTCAGAACACGCCCGGCGCGGACCGCACGGTGAAGAACTGGTCGAGGAGCAGCAGCTCGGCGAGGGTGAACGAGAAGCCGTCCTCCAGCTGGAAGCCGTCCGGCCGGAGAAGCGACTGGCCGTTGGAGTTGCTGTTGCCCACCGCACACCCCTTCACGTCAGTAACGGAGACGCCCTTGATTACAGGACATTCCGACACATGTAATGGGATCACGTCAAGAGGATCTGGGCCGCCAGTCACCCCTGTCCAGGTCGAGGGTCTCAGGGGTGTGCAGGCGGACCATGGTGCGGGCCACACCGGCCGGGATGCGGGAGGGGGTCAGCAGCGAAACCACGACCATGACGGCGAAGGCGACCGGCACCGACCAGGCGGCGGGCTGGGCCAGCAGGGCCCCGGCCAGGCCGGTGTACGGCCCCCCGACGATGGTCGTCAGGACCGCGCCGCAGGCCAGTCCCCCGCCGGCGAGCAGCCCGGCCACCGCCCCGGTCGAGGTCAGCCGCCGCCACCAGATGCCCAGCACCAGCAGCGGGCAGAAGGAGGAGGCGGCCACCGCGAACGCCAGCCCGACCACGTCGGCGACCGGCAGCGACCGGGCCGAGGCGGCCAGGGCGAGCGGCACGGCCACGGCCAGCAGGGCCGCCACCCGGAACGAGCGCACCCCGCCGCCCTTGAAGATGTCCTGCCCGATGACGCCCGCGACCGAGACCGTCAGTCCGGAGGAGGTGGACAGGAACGCCGCGAACGCCCCCGCCGTCACCAGCGCGGTCAGCAGGTCGCCCGCCACTCCCCCGACCAGCCGCCCGGGCAGCGTCAGCACCACCATGTCGCTGCCCCGCAGCTCCGGGACGTAGATGCGCCCCAGCGCGCCGTAGACGGCGGGCAGCAGGTAGAAGGCGCCGAGCAGCGACAGCACCACCAACGTCGTACGGCGCGCGGCCCGCCCCTCGGGGTTGGTGTAGAAGCGGACCAGCACGTGCGGCAGCCCCATGGTGCCCAGGAACGTCGCCAGGATCAGCGAGTAGGTCGAGTAGAGGCCGTACTCCTTGCCGCTGGACAGCGGCAGCGCCCAGGTCGCCGCGTCCTGCGCGCTCAGCCCGGGCGCGCCGCCCGACCGCCAGGCCAGCAGCAGGAACACCAGCGGCACCGCCAGCGCGGTGAGCTTGAGCCAGTACTGGAAGGCCTGCACGAACGTGATCGACCGCATGCCGCCCGACATCACGTTCACCGCGACCACGACCGCCACCAGCAGCCCCCCGGCCCACTCCGGGGCACCGGTGATGGCCCCCAGCACCAGACCGGCGCTCTGGAACTGCGGCATCAGATACAGCCAGCCGATCAACACGACCAGCACCCCGGCCAGGCGGCGCACGGCCATCGACTCCAGCCGCGCCTCGGCGAAGTCGGGCAGCGTGTAGGCGCCCGAGCGGCGCAGCGGCGCGGAGACCAGGACGAGCAGCACCAGATAGCCGCCGGTCCAGCCGACCGGCAGCCAGAGCATGTCGGCGCCGTAGGCCAGGATCAGCCCGGCGATGCCCAGGAAACTCGCCGCCGACAGATACTCCCCGCCGATGGCGGAGGCGTTCCACAGCGGGGAGACCGTGCGGGAGGCGACGTAGAAATCCGAGGTGGTGCGCGACAGCCGGATGCCGAACGCCCCGATCAGCACCGCCGCCAGCACCACCAGCACGACCGCGGTCACCCCGTAGGCGGTGTTCACCGGGCCCGTTCCACCAGTTCCGCGAAGTGGCGCTCGTTCCGTTCGGCCTGCCGTACGTAGAGCCAGGCGCCGATCACGAACGCCGGATAGATCAGGCCGGCCAGCACCGCCCACGGCAGGGGGATCCCCAGCAGCCGGACCTCGCGCAGCTCCGGCACCAGCAGGAACAGCATCGGCAGGCCGCCGACCACACAGCCCAGCACCGTGCAGACGAACAGGGCCAGCCGGAACTGGGTGCGGATCAGCGAGCGCATGTAGACCTCGCCCAGCCGGGTCTGCTCGTCGATCTCGCGGGTCACCGGATAGCGGGGATGGCGGGCGGCCGTGGTGCGGGGGCTGGTCACGACCTCGCGGCGCGGCCGGTCGGTCTCCCTGCGGGGCCGCTCCAGCGCGCGGGCGAGGCGCTCCACCTCCCTGCGCGGCCGGTCCGGCCGGTCGGCGTCCTTGCGCGGCCGCTCCACCGCGCGGGCGAGCCGGTCGGCCATCCGCCGCCGGGGCTCCGCCTCCTCGCGGGGCTCCGGCTCCCCGCCCTCCCGGCTCATTCGGACCGCCCCTTGCGCGCCCGGCGGACCAGCAGGTCGCGCAGCTCGCGGGTGTGGCGGCGGCTGACCGGGATCTCGGTCTCGCCGATGCGGACCACGCAGCGGCCCGAGTCGATGTGCAGCTCGTCGATGTGCTTGACCGCGACCAGATGGCTGCGGTGCACCCGGACGAACCCGGCCGAGGACCAGCGCTCCTCCAGCGTGGCCAGCGAGATGCGGACCAGATGGCTGCCCCCGGCGGTGTGCAGGCGCGCGTAGTCGCCCTGCGCCTCGACGTAGCGGACCTCGGTGCCGGCCACGAACCGGGTGACGCCGCCCAGCTCCACCGGGATGGTGCCGGGGTCGGTACGGCCGGCGGTGTCGCTGTCGGGCAGCTCGGCCGAGACGCACACCCGCCGGATGGCCTCGGCCAGCCGCTCCGGCCGGACCGGTTTGAGCAGGTAGTCCTCCGCCTTGATCTCGAAGGCGTCCACCGCGTGCTCCTCGTAGGCCGTCACGAACACCACCCGGGGCGGGTTGGCGAACTGCGACAGCAGCCTGCCGAGCACCACCCCGTCCAGGCCGCGCATGCGGATGTCGAGGAAGACGGCGTCGATCGGCTTCCCGTCGGCGATCGCCCGGTCCAGGACCCGCAGCGCGGCGGCCCCGTCCCTGGCGAGGGAGACCTCCCCGATACGGGGGTCGTCGCGCAGCAGGTAGGCCAGGTCCTCCAGGGCGGGGAGCTCGTCGTCCACCGCCAGGACACGCAGGCCGGTCACGGTCACTCCTCCAGATCGCTCACGTGGGAATCCCTAGAGGGTGATGAATCAGACAACACGTGTCAACAGTGGCGACGGGATCAGCGTCGAGACGGGAACGGCAACGGGGCCGGTGACGGGACCGGCTACGGGGATGAGATCGGCGACGGGGTCGGAGCGGGGGCCGGTCGCGTGCGGCGCGTCAGTGGGCGGACACGCCGGGGTGGTACTTCGGCAGGCGGACGCTGACCCTGGTGCCGGCGCCCTTGCCCGTCTCGGCCACCAGGCCGTACTCGTCGCCGTAGACCTGACGCAGCCGCTCGTCCACGTTGGCCAGGCCCACTCCCCCGGCACCGGAGCGCTCGTCGGCGTCACCGGCCAGGATGCGGCGCAGGCGGTCCGGCTCCATGCCGACGCCGTCGTCCTCCACGCTGATCCGGCACTCGGCGCCCGCGTCCTCGGCGATGATCGAGATCCGGCCGGCGCCGGACTTGTTCTCCAGGCCGTGCCGGACGGCGTTCTCCACCAGCGGCTGCAGGCACAGGAACGGCACCGCGACCGGTAGCACCTCCGGAGCGATCCGCAGCGTGACCTGGAGCTGGTCGCCGAAGCGGGCCCGTTCCAGGGTGAGGTAGCGGTCGATGGAGCGCAGCTCCTCGGCCAGCGTGGTGAACTCGCCGTGCCGCCGGAAGGAGTAGCGGGTGAAGTCGGCGAAGTCCAGCAGGAGCTCGCGGGAGCGGTCGGGGTCGGAGCGGACGAAGCTCGCTATGGTCGTCAGCGAGTTGTAGATGAAATGCGGGGAGATCTGCGCGCGCAGCGCCCTGACCTCGGCCTCCATCAGCCGCGTCCTGGACCGGTCGAGCTCGGCCAGCTCCAGCTGGGAGTCCACCCAGCTCGCCACCTCGTGGGTGGCCCGGACCAGGCCCGCCGAGGCGTGCCCGCCGTAGGCGGCCAGCGAGCCGACCACCCGGCCGTCGGTGGTGAGCGGCACCACGACCGCGAACCTGATCGGGCACTCGGGGATCTCGCACGAGACGACCTCCGGGCCGAGCACCTGGGTCCGGCCGCCGGCGAGGGTCTTGGCGGCGTGCGTGAACGCCTCCCTGGCATGGTGGTCGCCCTCACCGTCGTAGACCAGCAGCCGCTCGCCGTCGGTGATCGCCAGCGCCGGGGAGCCGAGCAGCTCGCGCAGGTGCCGGGACGCCTTCTGGGTGCCCGCCTCGGTCAGCCCCGCCCGCAGCGGCGGCGCGGCCAGCGAGGCGGTGTGCAGGGTCTCGAACGTGGCCCGCTCGGCCGGGCTGCTGCCCAGCTCCCGCCGGCCACGCAGGACCCGCCACAGCACCAGGGCCGGGACACCGACCAGAGTGGCGATCAACAGCACGGCGACGACGGGCTCCACGTCCCGGACCCTATCCGCCCAGGTTCGTGAGCGCCTCCTCCGGCGGCCTGCCCGGCGCCGAGGATCGCGCACGGGGGCCGGTACGGCCCGCGCCCTCCGTGGCGGGATCCCCATCATGACCGGGATCCACCGTCCCAGGGGTGACCGTTGTCCGGCCCAGCACCTTTACCTTGTAGATCATTAAAGTGCGTGGTCGGCCGGGCCGGTCCGCCGTGCGGTGGCGGAGATCGGACGTCGTTACGGAGCGGACATCCGGGTCCGCTTCCCGCCAGCCGCGCCCCGGAGCAGGTCGGCATCCTTTGGGAGCCCACCCGTCTCCGGGCCCGTCTCGATCCTCCAATCCGGAAGGCTGTCCCGTGTCCACCGGCACCACCACCCCTCCTCCCGTCACCCGCGCGCCCACCGTGCGCCGCGACTTCGGCCTGCTCTGGACGGGCCAGTCGCTGTCCCTCTTCGGTGACCAGTTCATGACGCTGGCGCTGCCGCTGCTCGCGGTCACCGTGCTGGAGGCCACCCCCGCCCAGGCCGCGCTGCTGCCCTTCGCGCTGTTCCTGCCCTTCCTGCCGCTCGGCCTGCCCGCCGGGGCGATCGTGGACCGGCTGCCGCGCCGCGTCACCATGCTGGTCTGCGACGGCGTGCAGGTAGCCGCCTTCGGCGGGATCTGGGCGCTGGCCGCCACCGACGCGCTCACCTTCCCCCTGCTGTTCTGCCTGGTACTGGTGAGCGGCTGCGCGGTGGTGTTCTTCCAGGTCGCCTACACCTCCTACCTGCCCGGCCTCTATCCCGATCCGCGTGATCTGCACCTGGGCAACACCCGCCTGGCCCTGTCGGAGTCGGCCTCCAGGGCCCTGGGCCCGATGGCCGCCGGGCCGTTGATCCACGCGCTGGGCCTGGTCGGCGCGCTCGCGGCCAACGTGCTCAGCTTCGCCGTCTCGGTCACCTCACTCGCGCTGATCCGGCACCGGGAGCCGCCGCGCGCGAGCGCCGTGCGGGAGCGCGGCTGGCTCCGCCGCGACATCGCCACCGGGCTCCGTTTCGCGCTCGGCCACCCGATGCTGCAGCCGCTCCTGATGTGCGGCACCACCTATGTCCTGTTCCTCAGCATGGTCGAGACCAGCCTGGTGCTGTACTGCCGCAACGTGCTCGGCCTGACCCCGCAGTGGATCGGCGTCGTGATCGGGGCCGCCGCGGCCGGCTACCCGATCGGCAACCTGCTGTCGGCCCGGCTGATCCGCCGGTTCGGCACCCCGCGCACCCTCCTCGGCGCCGCCCTGGTGTCGGTCCTGGGGATCGTCTCGATGCCGGTCCTCGGCTCTGTCGGCGGTACGGCCGGAGCGGCCGGGCTGGTCGCCGGCAGCATCGTGCACTGCGTGGGCGAGGGCGCCTTCAGCCCGACGTCGCTGACCCTCCGGCAGACCGAGACGCCCGCCGAGCTGCTCGGCCGGGTGGGCGCGGTCCACCGCTTCCTGATCTGGGGCGCGATGGCCCTCGGCAGCCTGCTCGCCGCCGGGGCCACCGCACTCGGCGGGCTGTCGGTCGCCGTGTGGATCGGCGCCCTGGGCACCGTCCTGTGCCTGCCCGCCCTCCTGCGGCGGGGCCTGCGCGCCGCCGTACTGGAACAGACCGCGTGACGGCGCTCCGTCCACCCCGGAACGCGGCGACCGTCGCGGCACGGCCACGTCACGGTGCCCATCAACGCGCGGTCGATGCTCGGTCCACCTTCTCGGGGGTGGCCAGGAGCTCTGCTTCCAGATCCTCGACGATCCGTCGCACGAGCGTCCGGAGCCGGTTCCGCCGCCCGGTCAGTTCTTCGGCGAACGCCCGCGCCGTCGGCCCCACCCAGACCGCCTTCCCGGTGAACGAGGCGTGCGCCGGGTCCAGCGCGGTCTCCAACTGAGCCGCGTGCAGCCGTATCCGCGTCAGGGCGCGCAGCAATTCTTCCCGCCGGGGATTGGCCATGTCTTCAGGCCCGAAACCCATATGTCCCGCCTTCCGCCTCGGCGTTTTTCCGGTACGGCTTGCGCGCTCTCCCGGAGAATATGAGATCGTGCGCTCAGTCGGCCAGCGCTTCGAAGGAGATGCGATGCCCCGTTCCGCTCGCAGTTTTCCCGTACGGCTCGGCGTCACACTTTTGGCCACGGCCCTGGCCCTGGCGGCCTGCGGCGAGAGCGAACCCACCGCCGCTGGAGCGGGCGCGACCCTCAAGACGCATATCCTCAAGTTACTGAAGGAGGTGAATGCCCAGAACATCCAGATCACCGACCCGGGCGGAAAGGACATTCCTTGCGGCGACGGCAGATTCAAACGCACCTTCGCCGCCACCGGCCAGGGTAGGCCACCATATTCACAGCCGATCCACATGAAGGATGAGATGCGGGGAGCCTTGAGCCGTGTTGCACATTACACCGGTCTCGGCGCGCCCAATCTGTCAGAACCGGCCAAGATCGCAGACAGGTCCGCCAGGACCTTACTGGTCCTCGACGCGTCGGCCACGGGTGAATATCTGGTGAGCGGCGAGACGGAGTGCCTCAATCAGTCGTGAGCCCCTTGCCGTAGAGACGCGCTCGCTCATAGCCGAAGTTCTTACGTCCGTCGAACCGATCGGCAAGCAGGCGGCTGAGCTCACCCGGGAGCATCCTGTTTCCCGCGCCCATACCATTGTCGACGAACCACTGCTCCAGTGCTTTCATGCCCGCATCGCCTTGCTCGGCGATCTCACTGAACGGGCGTAAGTTGCCACTCGAGTCGGCGACAGCCGTACTGGACGGGAGTGTTCCAGGCGCGAAACCTTGCTTCATGAGGAGTTGGGCCACCGCGTGTTGACGGCCCAAGGTTTCCGCGCCGTCCAGTTCTCGGAGCTTCTCCACCTTCTCCTCGGGTTGAGGGCCGTAGGTGTCATAGGCGGCCTTCCCCGCACAAATTCCGGTCCAAGTTCTGGCGTACACGGAAAAAGGCGGGACAAGTCCGGCGACTCCCATGAGAGCACCAATGAGCAAGTCTTCCGCGTCTTTCGCGCTCTCAGCTTTCTCGTCCGCCGGCTTGAGCACCCGCACGGCGGCGGCCAGTTCGAAACCGCGCACGTTTCCGAGAGCAGTGAACAGGTTGTCCAGGACGGTGACGTCTTCGGTGCTCCTGGCCAGGCGGGACGCCTCGGGGAGGAGTCTCTGGGTGAGCTCGCCCATGCCCGCCTCGAACGGGACGCGGGCTTCAGCGCTCCCGGCGAAGGTGGTGAGGAAGCGGAAGGTGTCTTCGGGACTGAGCCGGAACGCGCCGCGCAGACCGGGAACCGTGGTCGGCTCGAAGGGACCGGGGGCGATCCGGAGCTCGCTGTCCTCCATCATGTCGGCGTCGCCGATGTTGGCGCCCAGGGTGATCTCGGTGGCGTACGAGCCCGCGATCTCCGACAGGTGCGGCCGGGTGGCGTCACCTGGTTTCAGATCGTCGACGCTGGTCATCACCGTGTACGCGAAGAAAGCGGCTTCCTGGCTGTGCTTGCCTTGCGCCTCGTCGTAGCCACCGGACGCGGCCACCAGCATCCGCCCGAACCCCTTCGCCGCCTCGGGCTGCCAGTGCACCCGTTCGTTGAGCGTTTTGAGGAACGCCACCAGATCCGGCCGGGTTCTCCACACCTGAGGACTGCTGGGCAGCGCTCCGAAGGGGGTCTTGGCGGAGGCTGGAACCGGGCTGATGTCGGTGACCGAGCTGACCGCGAGCCTGGCGGCGACGGGGTTGTTACCCAGGGCGTTCAGCAGCTTGCCGAGGGTCTCACCGCTGACCTGGCTGTCGGCCGCCAGCATGGGTGCGACGATCTCGGCCAGCCACGCGTCCGGGTAGTCGCCGGAGTTCAGCAGGTCGGCGAACCCCTCGATGTCCTTGGCCCCGGCCTTCCTCACCGCCCCCATGACCTGGGCAAACCCGGGAACCTCGGCCCCGCCCCCGACCGCGGCGCCCAGAGCCGTACCGGCGATCCCGAGCGCGGCGTCGGCCTTTTCGAGGCGACGGAGTTTTTCGCCGAGTGTCCGGGTTCCGGAGGGGCCGAGCGCCGCGAAGAACGCGGCGGTGAAGTCCGGATCGCCCTGGTGTGATTTCAGCTCGCCGACGAGGGCAGCCAGCCTTTCGGCGGGATACGGGCCCGTGAGGGAGAACGCCTTCGGATCGAGGGCGGCGACGCGCCTGCCCAGTTCGGTGCCCTGCCTGCGGGCCTCCGCCGGGTCGGGCAGCGCACCCTCCGGATACGGTTCCAGCTTGCTCCCCAGCGATACGGCGGGCGTGATTTTGATGGTCTCCACCCGCTGCCGGAGTCGGGGAGGCTGTTCTCCGGCCCATCCGCCGATCTCCCTGATGGAAGCGATGCCCGGGGCGGGAAGGTCTACGGCGGCCAATTCGCGGCGGATCGCCTCGCCATGTTCGGCGATCGCTTTCCCCGCCCGCTCCAGGTCGGCGATGAAGCCGTTCATGAGCACCGGGTCGATCCCGTTGAACTCCGGCGCGAGCGGCCCGGTTCCCGGCATCACCGCAGGCGTCTCCCCCACGTCCCCACCACCTCCAGGCAACCATCATGACCGCGCGGGACTCTTGACCGCCATCCCATGTGCCCAGCGGCTCAGGGGTCCGGTCCGAGGGCCTTGCGGATGCGGAGGGCGTAGGACTCGGCCTCGGCGGGCTCGGCGTATCTGGTGCGGGGCCAGAAGAAGCCGCGCAGGCCGTCCTTGGGGTTGCGGGGGACGACGTGGACGTGGAGGTGGGGGACGCTCTGGCTGATCCGGTTGTTCATCGCGACGAACGTGCCGCC
Source organism: Streptosporangium sp. NPDC003464 (assembly GCF_053588315.1). Lineage (NCBI taxonomy): Bacteria > Bacillati > Actinomycetota > Actinomycetes > Streptosporangiales > Streptosporangiaceae > Streptosporangium > Streptosporangium sp. NPDC003464. The sequence goes on from NZ_JBSFPS010000125.1 coordinate 13,541, forward strand.
CGCCTCCAGGCCCTGCTCGACGGCGGCGGCGACGGACTGGACCCGCCCGAAGAACGGCCCGGTCAGCGGGGCCGGCAGGTCGGTGAGGGTCTCGACGTGGGTCCTGGGCGCCACGAGGACATGGCCCTTGAAGACCGGTCGCGTGTCCAGGAAGGCCACGGCCACGTCGTCGGAGAGCACGACGTGGCCCGGCTGCTCCCCCGTCCCGATGGCGCAGAACAGGCATTCTCCGGCTGGCATCACATCAGGATAGGAGCCGGCGGGCAGCGCGGACGATCGCCTCGTCGACCATCCGGCCCTGGGCGTCGGTCACGACTCCGGTCCCCGCCGCCTCGAAGCGGGCGATCAGGTCGCGGGCCCGGACCAGCTCCTCCTCGGTGGGGGTGAAGACCTCGTTGACCACGGCGACCTGGGCGGGGTGGATGCAGGTGCGGCCGCGGAAGCCCAGGCGTTTCAGGGCGACGGTGGAGGTGCGCAGGGCGTCGAGGTCACGGAAGTCGGTGCTGATCGGGGCGAGGGGCGGGGCGAGCCGGGCCGCCGCCGAGGCCAGCACGACCTGGGAGCGGGCCCAGAGCAGCTCACGCTCGTCGGGGCCCGTCTCGACGCCGAGGTCGGCGCGGAGGTCGGCCTCACCGATCTGCAGCCGGGAGACACGGGGCGCCCGGGCGATCTCCGGCGCCGCCAGGATCGCCCCGGCGCTCTCCAGCAGCGGGCAGACCTCGATCGAGCCCGCGGGCAGGCCCCCGGCGGCCTCGGCCTCGCTCAGCACGGCGTCCACGGCCGCCACCTCGGCGGCCGACTCGGTCTTCGCCACGCAGACACCGCGCACCCCCGGCAGGGCCACCGCCCGCAGGTCCTCGTGGCCGGCCTGTCCCGGGTTCACCCGGACGTAGATCTCGGGACCGCCGGGACCCAGTCCGCGCAGCCAGCCGGCCACGGCGGTGCGGGCCGCGGCCTTGTGCGCGGGCAGGACGGCGTCCTCCAGGTCGACGATCAGGGAGTCGGAGCCCCGGCCGAGGGCCTTGGCGAGCTTGCCGGGCTGGTCACCCGGGACGTACAGCGCGGATCGGATCACCACCCGACCCTAGCGTCACCGCGGATCGGCCCGCCGTGGCGGCACCGGGCTCACCAGCCCACCTTGGCGTCGCCGGAGATGAGGGATCTGGCGATGACCATCCGCTGGACGTCGTTGGTGCCCTCGCCGATGGCCATCAGGGGCGCGTCGCGGTAGAGGCGTTCGATGACGAACTCCTGGGAGTAGCCGTAGCCTCCGTGGATCCGCATGGCCTCCATGGTCGCCCGGAGCGCGACCTCCGAGGCGAAGTATTTGGCCATCGCGGCCTCGGAGGTCACCGCGCCGCTCTCCGAGCGGGTGGCCGCCCAGTAGGTGAGCAGCCTGGCCGCCTGGATGTCGGTGGCCATGTCGGCGAGCTTGAGCTGGACGGCCTGGAAGTCGGCGATGGGCCGGCCGAAGGCGTGGCGCTCACGCGAGTAGTTCAGCGCGGCGTCGTAGGCGCACTGGGAGATGCCGACCGCGCGGGCGGCGATGTTGACCCGGCCGAGTTCGAGGGCCGACAGCGCCTGCTGCATGCCCCGGCCCTCGACCCCGCCGAGCAGCCGCGACACCGGGACCCGGACGTCCTCCAGCACGATCTCGCAGGTCTCGGTGCCCTTGTAGCCGAGTTTGGGCAGGTCCCGGCTGACGGTGTAGCCAGGGGTGCCGGCCTCGACCAGGATCATGGACATGCCGCGGTGCGCGGGCTCGGTGACGGAGGTCTTGACCAGGACGGGCATCGGGTCGGCGTGGCGGGCGTTGGTGATCCACGTCTTGGTGCCGTTGATCACGTAGTGGTCGCCGTCGCGGACCGCCCGGGTCTGGATGCCCTGCAGGTCGGTGCCCGCGGCGGGTTCGGTCAGCGCGATGCCGGTACGGCGGGCGCCGGTGGCCAGGTCCGGGAGGTAGGCGGCGCGCTGCTCCTCGGTGCCGTGCCGGGCGATCATCCAGCAGGCCAGCGAGTGCGAGCCGAGCACCCCGGCCACCCCCATCCACCCGCGCGCGATCTCCTCGAAGACCAGCGCGAACGACACCCGGTCCAGCGCCAGCCCGCCGTACTCCTCGGGGACCGTCATCCCGAACAGGCCCAGCTGCCTGAACCGTTCGACGATCTCGGTGGGGTAGCGGCCCGTCCGCTCCCACTCCGAGGCGACCGGCACGATCTCCTTGTCCACGAACTCCCTGAGCGTCCGGCGGAACAGCCGCTGCTCGTCGTTCAGCTCGAAATCCATGGCGGGTCCTTTCGAACACGGGAAGCCGGCGGTTGTGATCACGGGGCCGCGGGTGCAGGGCCGAGGCTCCCCCACGGCCCGGACGCGGGCCTCATGCGGACGCGGGCCTCATGCCGTCAGGGGCCCGTTCTTGGCCTGCGGGAAGTAGTTCTTGTCGTGCGGGGCGTCGCGGCGGTAGACCATCACCGCGCGGCGCCAGGACATGACCTCGTCCCCGTCCTGGTTGAGCCCGCGCGTGCGGCAGGTGACGATCCCGGCGTAGGGCCGCGACCCGGACTCCCGCTTGTCCACCACGATCGACTCGGCGTAGAGGGTGTCGCCCAGGAACACCGGGTGGGTCAGCTTGATCTCGTCCCAGCCGAGGTTCATCAGCGCGGTCTGGCTGACGTCGATCACCGAGATGCCCAGGACGATCGCCACGGTCAGCCCGGAGTTGACGATGACCTTGCCGACCGGGGCGCGTCCGGCGAAGTGGGCGTTGAAGTGGTTCTGGTTGGTGTTCATCGTCAGCAGGGTGAACCAGGTGTTGTCGGCCTCGCTGATCGTGCGGCCGAGCGGGTGCTGGTAGACGTCGCCGACGACGAAGTCCTCGTAGTACCGGCCGAGGCCGGGTTCGTGCACGGTCACGGATCTCTCCCGGGACGACGGAACCCTGACGCTAATAGTCTGACGTTTTGATGGTCAATGGCTTGCTTGGTGGTTTCCACGCGGACGTCACACCGGCGGCCCGGCGGGCCCCGGCGGGGTGGGCGCCGTCGGCGGGATGGGGCCTACTCCTGGGGCTCCACGCTGGGGTAGTAGGCGGTCCGGAGGTTGTCCAGGTGTTCCTGGGTGGCCCGCCGCGCCCCCTCGGCATCGCCCGCCTCGATGCGGCGCAGGATGCCGCGGTGCTCGCGGTCGATGCCGTCGAGAGCGGCCCGCGGGGCGCGGTCACGGACGAAGCGGCCCTCCAGGACCTCGAAGACGGGCCGGGCGACGACCTCCAGCAGGGGGTTGCCGGCCGCACGGAGCAGGACGATGTGGAAGTCGCGGTTGGGCTCGAAGACCTCGCCGGGCCCCCGGCCGCTCGCCCCGGCGATGCAGCCGCGCAGCCGCTCCAGGTCCGGACCGGTACGGCGCAGCGCGGCCAGGCCCGCGGCCGGCACCTCCAGCAGTTCGCGGATCTCCATCAGCTCGTCGACGCCCACCCGCATCAGGTCGAAGCTGGTCTCCAGGTAGGCGCTGATGTGGTCGGGGTCGGGGAGGGCGACGTAGCTGCCCCCGGCCACCCCCCGGACGGTCCTGATCAGGTTCTGGCTGGCCAGCAGGCGCAGCGCCTCACGGACCGTGCTGCGGCTGACGCCGTACCGGACGCACAGGTCGGGCTCGACGGGCAACCTGTCCCCGGGCCGGAGCTCCCCGGAGACGATCCGGTCGCGCAGGTCGGCCGCGATTGCCTGGTAGGCGGTCACATCCAGTGATCGTAGGCGACACCGGGCGGCCCTCCGGCGCGGCACCGCCCCGGCCGGCCGGGGCAGCCGGGCGGGGTGGGCGGCCACCCGGACGGCAGGACAGGCGACGCCGCCCGGACCTTGGGACAGGGGGCACGGAAGGCCGCCGCCCGGCGCCGGGCCGACCGGACTAGCATTCACAGCGATCGACATCCCCAGACCGCGAGGAGAAGCCCGGTGGACCCGGTCCCCTACGACGAGTGGCGCGCGGGCGCCGCCGACCCCGCGTTCAGCGAGTGGCTGCGCTCGCACAGCGAGCCGGGATGGACCGCGGTGGTGACCCATCCGTTCGCCGCCTCGATCACCCGGGGCGACGTCTCCGACGACGACATGCGCCGCTACCTGGTCCAGGACTTCCAGTTCGTCGACTCCTTCACCGCGCTGCTCGGCGCGGCCGTGGCCAGCGCGGACAGCTTCGAGTCACGGGTGCCGTTCGGCCGCTTCCTCGGCGAGACCGCCACGGCCGAGGAGAAGACCTACTTCCACCGCGCGCTCGCGGCCCTCGGCGCCGCCCCGGAGGATCTGCTCTCCCCGCCGCTGGAGCCGGTGACGGCCGACTTCCGCGCTCTGATGGACGAGGCCAGGACCAGCCTGGACTATCCGCTCATCCTGGCGGTGCTGTGCGTGGCGGAGTGGAGCTATCTGGGCTGGGCGAGCCTCGCCGAGGAGCCGCTGCCGGAGAGGTTCGTCCACCGCGAGTGGATCGACCTGCACGAGGGGCCGGAGTTCCGGGCCTGGGTGGGCTTCCTCCGCGGCGAGCTCGACCGCCTCGGCCCCGGGCTCGCCGAGGACGGGCGGCTCCGCGTGCTCGACTTCTTCCGCCGCGCCGTACGGCTGGAGCTGCGCTTCTTCGACATGGCCGCGGGGGGCTGACCCCGCGGCCCCGCCGGAACACGGGGGCTGAGCCCACGCCTCCCACCGGGACGCGGGGGGCGCCGGTCTGCCTCAGGAGTCCACCGCCGTGGTGACGGTCCTGGTGAAGCGGTAGTTGCAGAACTTCTCGCGGGACTTCTGCCGGTTGAGGTGCCGGGCGAACTCCTGCTCGTTCAGCCCGTCGAAGCTGTCGAAGCCGACTCTGGCCACGGCCGCGGCCGTGGCGCCGCGGGCCAGGCGGGCCGTGAGAACGATCCTGCCCCGGTCCGGGATCCGGCCGCCGGTGTCGCACCAGACGCCGTCGGAGTGCCCGCGGCACGGGAAGGCGGCCAGCCGCCTGCCCGTCCCGTCGAACAGGACGGCCCTGGCCGGGCCCCGGGCGCCCCGGGGGAACCTGCCGCCGACCCAGTAGGAGCCCCAGTAGGGGGCGAAGGACGGCGTTCTTGTCATGGAGTAGTCCAGGACGTAGGTGACCTGCCCGCCCGGATGGGCGCGGGGCGTGCCCTTGGCCCGCACGTCGATGGCGATCAGGGCGTCCCGCCCGCACTTCTTGACGGCGCCGAGGCAGGCGGCCTCGACGGGCGCGACCGGGGACAGGGCCGCCGCGATGAGGGCCAGGCCCACGGCGACGCCGAAAACACGGCAGGAACGGCGCATGAGACCTCCTGGGTGTCCTGCGGGGAACGTCACCTCCACGGCGACGTCTCCGCTCCGGGATCAGGGGTCACGCGGTCCCGGCACCGGTTACGACGTCCGGGCCGTCAGAACGGTTCACGGCCGCCTGATCCGGACGCCTCCGAACTCCGCCCGGTCCGGACGCCTCCCACCTCCGCTCGATCCGGACGCCTCCGAACTCCGCCCGGTCCGGACGCCTCCCACCTCCGCTCGATCCGGACGCCTCCGAACTCCGCCCGGTCCGGACGCCTCCCGCCTCCGCTCGGCCGGTGCGGCGCCGCGGGAGATCGGCCCACTCGGCCCGGCGGGTGTGCCCGGCCGGGAGGGAGATCCCGGGCGGGCGGAAAGGAGGGGGTCCGCCGCTCGCCCGGGAAACGGTCAGATTACCCCGGCGACCCTGGGCTTGGCTCGTCCCACCCGCTCCCCTGTCGAGCAGATCGTCATGGCACCGGCCGCGGCCCCGGCCGTCCCGCCCGGACCCGGCCGCCGCACCCTCCACACCCGGCCCCGGCCCGGCTGCCGGGGGCCGCCCGCCCGCGGTCGGAGCGTCTCGGTGCCCGCCATGCTTTCGGCGCCCTGTGGCCCGCCCGCCCGCGGCCGGAGCGCTCGGCCGGCGGACCGCCCCGGCAGCCGGGCCGGGCGACACCTGTCGTCGCCCGCCCGCGCTGAACCCTCCTGGGGACGGGCAGGACCGCTCACAAGAGCGGTGCGCCTACCTCTTCCCCCGGCGGCCCCGCCGCAGCACCCGGAAGGCGACCAGGGCGAGCGCGGCCACCGCGGCGACGGTCATGACGGGGCGCCTGCCCGCCTCGGTCGTCACCTTCCCCGCCGCGTCCTTGAGCTCGACCGGGGTCATCTCCTTGACCCGGCCCACCATCTCCGGAGCGGCTTCCTTGACCCGCCCGACCATCTCGGGTGCGGCCTCCTTGACCCGGCCCACCATCTCGGTGGCGGTGCCGGCGGTGGCGGCCCCCATCCGGCGCAGATCCTCACCCACATGGGTGGCGGTCTCCTGGACACGGGCCTTCACATCGGTCTTGTGCACCAAAGCCTCCACGGTGTCGCCTAGTTCGCGGCGGTCCCTCTCGATGTCCCGCCGCACGGATTCCTTGCTGGGCTTACCGGCGCTCGTCCTGTCGGCGCCGGCCCTGTCGTCGCGGGTCCCGCCGGCCACCGCCGTACCGACGCCGGCCCTGCCCGCATCGGTCCTGTCGGGCTCGGCCGGCCCGGGCCCGGTCCTGTCCACCGGCCGGGGCGTCCCGTCCCGCTCGGACGGCGGGACGCCGAGATCCTCGGTGGGCCTCCCGTCGCGGCCGGGCGGCGGGACCTCCGACATCTCCGGCGCGTTGGGCGGGATGTTCAGCGATCCGCTCTCGTCGGGTGTCACGGGCTCGCCGACTTCCTTCCTGCGCGAGCCGGTGATCCCCGCCTCCTCGACATCGCGACCGGGCCTGCCCGGATCGGTCTCAGTCATCGGTGTGCCCTCTCCTTCACCGCGTCGAAGTCGTGCTTGAGGCTCTCGATGGTCCGTTCGGGGGCGGGCGGGCCGGCCTCGGTCACCTGCCGCTTGCCCAGGAGTCCGAGAACGGCGGCCACGGCCAGCAGGACCACGCCGACGACCGCCGCGGCGACCCACGCGGGCATCACCATGGCGAGCAGCAGGATCACCGCGGCCACCAGGGCGCCGCCTCCGTACAGGGCCACGACGCCGGCCCCGCCGAACAGTCCCGCGCCGATCCCCGCGTGTCTGCCCTTCTCGGCGAGCTCCAGCTTGGCGAGGCGGAGCTCGTCCCTGACGAGGCGTGAGACCTCCTCCGACAGCTGCCGGATCAGTTCGGCCGTGGACAGCGTGTCCTTGGGACTGCCGGTCATGACGTTCCTCCTCCCTGCAGACCTCTATAGGGGAAGGCGCTACCCTCTCCTGTCACGGCAAACCTCCGCCCGGCGACGGGTGATCACGGCTGGACCGGGCGCGGGCACGGGCATGGGACCGGTTCCGGCCGTCGCCCACCGCCTCCCCGGCGGCGGCCGCCCTCGCGCCGTCGCCCACGGACTCCCGCCACGAGGCGGACACGACCAAGAACACCGTCGCCGGCGGCGCCCGCGGCATCGGCTACGGCCTGGCCGGGGTCTTCCAGACGCGCGGCCACCCGGTCGCGCCGCGCGGCGGCCGTGGCGACCGGCGGATCAGCCGGGCAGCGGCCGCAGCATCCGGTGGGGGCGGCGCAGGGCCACGCTGACCGGGTCCTCGCGGGCGAACTCGGCGCCGGGGCCGGGGCGCACCTCGATCTCCTCCAGCGGGGCGCGTCCCCCGCACACCGGGCAGAGCCCGTCGCGGTCGATCCGCGTGCCGCAGGAGGCGTGGAAGAAGATCCGGCGGGGGCCCGCCGAGGACAGGTTCCGCTCCCCCCACTGGGCGAGCAGGTAGACGGGGCCCCACAGCTCGCGCCCCATCGCGGTGAGGACGTACTCGTCGCGCGGCGGCGCGTCCTGGTAGCGGCGCCGCTCCAGCACGCCCGCCTCCACCAGGGCCTGCAGCCGCTGGGAGAGCACGGCGCGCGGCATGTCGAGGTGGGCGAGGAAGTCGCCGTAGCGGCGCACGCCGTACAGCGCGTCGCGGACCACCAGCAGCGTCCACCGCTCCCCGATCAGCTCCAGAGCACGGGCCAGCGAGCAGTCCTGACCTTCGTAGTTCTTGCCGAGCGCCATGCTCCCCATGCTAGTTCATTCACTGAACTCACGTGTGTTACGGTCGTTGTGAGTTCAGTGAATGAACCATGAAAGGCTCCCCATGACGCTCACCGCGACCCGTCGTCCCCCGGATCTCATCCTCGCGCTCACCTGTGCCGCGCCGCTGCTGGTGTTGATCAACTACACCGCCCCCATGGTCACGCTGCCCCAGGCGGCGCGGGCCCTCGGCTCGGGACCGGCGGGACCGGCCTGGCTGCTGAACGCGATCGCGCTGGGCCTGGCGGCGCTGCTGCTGATCGCCGGAGACCTGGCCGACAACTACGGGCGGCGGCGGATCTACCTGGCTGGGATGTGGGCGCTGGCCGCCGCGAGCGTCATGGCGGCCCTGTCGGTGAACACGGCGATGTTCGTGACGGCCCGGCTGGTGCAGGGAGCCGCCAGCGCGGGACTGCTCACCGCCAGCCTGGGCGCCCTCGGCCACGCCTTCCCCGAGGGCCGCGGGCGGCTGCACGCCACGGGCCGCTACGGGGCCATGCTCGGTCTGGGCATCGCCGTCGGCCCGCTGATCTCCGGCGGGCTGGCCGCCGTGGCGGGCTGGCGGGCGGTCTACTGGGTGGTCGCCGCGGCCGCGGTGCCGCTGGCGCTGCTGGGGGCCGGGCTGCTGCCCGAGTCACGCGCGGCCGAGCGCCGGCGGCTGGACCTGCCCGGCGTCCTGCTGCTGGCCTCCGGCCTGGCCGCGCTGGTCACCGCCGTCACCGAGGGCCGCGGCGGCTGGTCCCAGCCGGTCGTGGCCGTCGCGGCCGCCGCCGCGGCGCTGCTGCTGGGCTCCTTCGCCGTGGTCGAGCGGCGCCGCCCCGTCCCACTGCTCGACCTGGGGCTGTTCCGGCGCCCCCTCTTCGCCGTCGCCACCGGCGGAGCACTCGTGGTCGGGATGGTGGTGATCGGGCTGATGAGCTTCCTGCCGACCGTGCTGCAGCTCGCCCGGGGCCTGTCCCCGCTGGGCAGCGCCGCCCTGTTCGCCGTCTGGTCGGGGGCGTCGTTCCTGACCGCGCTGCAGGCGCGCCGCCTGCCGCTGACCGGGCGGGGCCGTCTCGCCCTCGGGCTGCTGCTGTCGGCCGCGGGCACGCTCCCCCTCCTGGACGTGGCCGGTCACGCCCCCTGGGTCCGGATCGTGCTCGGCCTGGCCGTCGCCGGGATCGGCAGCGGCCTGATCAACACCTCCCTCACCCACCTGGCGATCGAGAGCGTGCCGCCGCACCGGGCCGGGATGGGGTCGGGGGCGAACAACACCGCCCGCTACGTCGGCTCGCCGCTGGGCGTGGCCCTCATGGCCGCGGTCGTCGGCACCGCCGGCCTGTCGGCGGGGACCGACGGCGCCCTGGTGGTCTGCGCCGTGGTGGCGGCCGCGGCGGGCGGCGGGGTCCTGCTCCTCAGCCGTCCCGCCGGAAGATGATCACCAGCACCCGCAGGGCCAGGATCGCGCTGATCACCAGCAGGTTGTAGCCGATGAGCTGGTACAGGCCCACGTCGGTGGTGACCGGGGGACCGTTGTCGGCGCCGAGCAGCAGCACGGCCATGATGCCCGTGGTGGCCGCCAGCACGGTGAGCAGCACCTGGTGGAGCAGGCCGGTGACGTGCCGCCGGTCGCGCTCGTCGGCGAACAGGCGCACGTTCAGGCTGAAGCGGCCGTGCTCGGCGGCCCCGGCGATCCGCTCGATCCGGCGGGGCAGGCGGCGCAGCATGGGCAGCAGGCTGAGCGCCTCCTGCTCGACCGCCTGCCGTACCCACCCGGGACCGCTCTGCTCGCCGAGATGGCGGACCGAGAAGGCCCGCGCCTCGGCCACGATGTCGAACCCGGGAGCCAGCCGGGCGAGCGTGCCCTCGATCGTCGCCAGCGCCCGGAACACCGCGGCCACCTCGGGCGGGACGGACAGGCCGTGCGCCGAGACGATCCGGAACAGCCTGCCGAACATCTGCATGTCCGGGGTGACGCCGGTGACCAGGTGCCGGGCCATGAACCGGCCGAGCTCGCGCTCCAGCTCGCGCTCGTCGATCTCGTCGGGCCGCGGCACGACCTCCAGCAGCGCGTCGCTCACCCCGAGCGGGTCCCCCCGGTCCATCGCGCCCAGCAGGCGCTGCAGGGCGCCGCGCAGCGAGCCGTCGAGCCGTCCCACCGAGCCGAAGTCGAGCAGGGCCAGCCGCCCGTCGGCCAGCAGCATGATGTTGCCCGGGTGCGGGTCGGCGTGGAACACCCCGTGCAGCATGATCTGGCGGAGCAGCGTGTCGAGCAGGGTCCTGGCCAGCTCCTGCCGGTCCAGCCCGTCGGGTACGGCGGAGCCGAACGCGGTGCCCTCCAGCCGCTCCATGACGAGCACCCGCCGCCCGGACAGCTCCGGGTACGGCACCGGCACGCGGACCGGCTCCCCGGCCGTGGCGGCGGCCACGGCGGCCATGTTGGCGGTCTCGATGCGGAAGTCGAGCTCCTCGCGCAGCGCCTCGGCGAACCCCCTGGACAGGTCGGCGACCCCGAACGCCCGGCCCCACCGGGTCCGCCGCTCCAGCGTCCGGGCCAGGCGCGCGACGATGTCGAGGTCCTGCTCGACCACGGCGGCGATCCCCGGGCGCTGGACCTTGACCACCACCTCCTCGCCCGTCTTCAGCCGGGCGCGGTAGACCTGGGCGATCGAGGCCGCGGCGAGCGGCTCCCGCTCGAACTCGGCGAACGTCTCGGCCACCGGCCGGCCGAGCTCGGCCACCAGCACCGGCTCGATCTCCGGCCAGGGCGCGGAGGCCACCTTGTCCTGCAGCAGCCGCAGCTCCTCGACAAACTCCACCGGCAGCAGGTCGCCCCGGGTGGAGAGGATCTGGCCGAGCTTGACGAAGGTGACCCCGCCCTCGTCGAGGGCCTCACGCAGCGACGTGGCCAGCCGGGCCCGGCTGGAGGGGGCGCCGAGGTCGGGGTCGCGGCCGCGCAGGTAGGGGCCGAGGCCGTGCCGTACGAGGATCCGGGTGATCTGGAGGTAGCGGCGCGAGCGGGCTACCCGGCCGCGCAGCCCTCTGATCAGCTCCAGCGGCCCGGGCAGCGATCCCGGCGGCACCAGGGCCTCGGCGATCACCAGGAAGACCATCCCGCCGAGCAGCGTGCAGACCACGGCGAGGATGAGGAACCACAGCGGCGTGACGCCCCCGTCGTCCGGGTCCACCAGGCCGACGAACGCCTTCGTGACCGGCCCGCCGATCACGAACACGAACACCCCGGCCAGCAGTGTGCGGACGACCCCGAACCGCAGGTCGAGCAGTCTCCGGGCGATCAGCGTGAACCCGGCCAGCACCACCAGCACGGTGATCACGATGATCCCGGTCGCCAGGAGATCCACCTCTGCCCCGTCCGTTCCGTCGGCGAATATGACGGCGGACAGACTAGATCATGTGGGTGAGAGCGTGTGAAGATGGACCTCGACGGTCCCCTCTCCCCCGTGCCAGGACGGCTCGGCGAGCAGCCTGGCCAGCGCGAACCCGCTCTTCTGCGCGACCCTGCAGGAAGGGGTGTTGCCGGCCGCGTGCCGCAGCTCCAGCCGCGACAGCTCCAGGAAGGCGAAGGCCCACCGCGCGACCGCGCCCACCGCGTGGCCGGCCACGCCCCTGCCGCGGGAGGCCGGCAGGACCCAGTAGCCGACCTCGCCGACCCCGTCACCGGTGATCTTGACCCTGGTGTGGCCCAGCACCTCCCCGGTCGTCGCGTCGGCGATCGCGAACGAGCCCGACGAACCGTCGGCCCAGCCCGCGGTCCGGTCGGCGATCCACGCCCGCCCGTCGGGCTCGGCCGGGGCGGCGGCCGCCCACCGGCGGATCTCCGGATCGCGCAGCGCCGCGGTCACCACCTCGGCGTCGGCCGGGCGCCACGGCCGGAGGTGGAGCGTCCCTGCGGTGATCTCCATGGGTTCCACGTCAGCCGAGCGTACTCCCCCCGAACGGTTCAGCACTTGACCGCCATACCGGATATTTCGCCCACTTCTCCGCGGCCGGGGCGCCCATGATCATAGATACTCGGGCACGTCAGAGTGGCGGAAAAGTAAAGATACGCGGGAGCATGAGACCCTTGCCCTACTTCGATGCACGGTGAGGTGGGAAGGACGGCGCGCTAGAGATGGCACAGATCGTCGGCGGCGGACAGCCGGTGAACGACGCCGAGCGGCGGGTCATCGCCCACCTGCGGGACAACGCGCCCGACGACTGGCTGCTGCTGCACAACATCGAGGTGCCGCGCGGCGACGACACCTTCGAGGTCGACGCGATCGTCCTGACCGGCCACTCGCTCTGCGTCATCGACGTCAAGGGCACGCGCGGCCGGATCGAGGTCGCCGGGACGCGCTGGTTCCCCGCCCGGCGGGACGCGTTCGGCTCCCCGGTGACCAAGCTCCGCGGCAACGGGCGCGCGCTCAAGGGGCTGCTCACCCAGGAGCGCCGCGAGCTGGAGCGGATCTACGTCGACAGCGTCGTCGTGCTGACCGGGCCCGACACCGAGCTGGTCGACCCGGCCGGCCGTGACTCGCGGCACGTCACCGACCTGCCCGGCCTGATCGGCACGCTGAGCGACGTCTCCCGCGTCAGGCGCGGCTACACCCCGGACGTGACACCGTACCGTACCCCGATCATCGAGGCCCTCAACGGCACCGTGCGGCGGTCCACCGCGCCGCCGCGCTTCGGCAACTGGGAGGTGGAGGAGCAGCTCGGCGGGGACACCCGGGTCACCGAGTATCGCGCGTTCAACGCCACGGTCCCGGGGAGCGAGACGGTCCTGCTGCGGGTCTACCGGGCCGACCCGCTGGCCCAGGAGGAGCCGCGTGCGGCCGAGCGGCGGCTGATCGCCAACGCCTACCAGTCCCTCACCCGGATCCCGCCGCACCCGTGCGTGGTGCGCTCCCGCGACTTCTTCGCCATCGACGACGAGAGCCGGTTCGTGCTGGTCCTCGACGACGTGCACGGCCAGGCGCTGCACCTGCACCTGACCGCCTCCCGGCCGGAGCTGTCCACCGGCGCCATGCTCGACGTGGTCGACGACATGCTGCTGGGCCTGGCCCACGTCCACGCCAACAACGTCATCCACCGGGCGCTCAACCCGGCCTGCGTCCTGGTGACCGAGGACGGCCGGGCGATGCTGACCGGGTTCGACTACGCCAAGCCGGGCCCCCGGGCGCACACCGTCGCCAACGAGCTCCCCAACGTCCTCGACACCCACTACGTGGCCCCCGAGTGCCAGGGCAGGCCCGAGCGGATGACGGCCGCCTCCGACGTGTACGCGGCCGGGGTGATCGCCTTCCGGCTGCTGGCCGGCGAGCTGCCCCCCACGAGCCCGGACGCCGAGACCGCCGTGAACGGCGTCCCGGCCGAGGTCATGGAGCTGCTGCGGCGCATGCGCGACCACTCGCCCGCCAAGCGGCCGGACGCGGTGGAGGCCCTGGGCGCCCTGCGGCGGGCGCGGGAGGGGACCGTGGCCGAGCGGGAGCCGCTGCTGCTCGACCGGCTCCGGAGCAGGTTCAAGCGCATGTCCGGGCGGTAGCGGCGCGGGCCGGTCACGGAGACCGGCGAAGCACGGAGCAGGAACAGCGCCGGCGATCACGGAGACCGGCGGAACCCGGAGCAGAAGCAGCGCGGGCCGATCACGGAGACCGGCGGAACCCGGAGCAGGAGCGGCGTGGATGATGCCGAGGTGGCCAAGCTCCGCGCGCAGATGTTGCATCGCCCGCAGAGCCGGATCGGCGGTTGTCGGAACCCTTGAAGTCCCGACCGTGGTGATCTCCTCGGAGGTCTGGCCGGAGCTGCGCG